>CALDSE010000026.1 GCA_937911175.1 uncultured Sediminibacterium sp. | reverse complement strand
TGATGACCGTAATTTTGATGAAGTCCAAATCATAGGAAGTAAAGCACAGTTAAGGCATATTAAGGCTGAACAATATCCAGAAATATTAAGAATTCAAGACATGTTGAACTTTGTATTAGAAGGGTTTGTTCAATCGAATGAAGTTGAGTTCACCAGTCTCAGCAGTAAGTTCATTTTTATTTAACAAAAGAACTTTTCCACAATCTTTTTTCGTCCTACTTTTTTTGGCTATTTTCATAAAGTGAAAAATTGGACTATTATTTTGCTACTTATTTTTGCTTCATGTTCGTTAAATGCTGATCAGGAAGCTTCTTTACATCAGGCAATGGTTTCGTACATTAATTCTAGAAATAATGGTACTGTAATGTCATATGTAGGATTCACACACCCAAATATCGTTGCTCATTACAAAGCACAAGGTGATAGTTTATTCCAAGCGCATTTTGATGTGTCAA
Source organism: uncultured Sediminibacterium sp. (assembly GCA_937911175.1). Classification (GTDB taxonomy): domain Bacteria; phylum Bacteroidota; class Bacteroidia; order Chitinophagales; family Chitinophagaceae; genus Sediminibacterium. The sequence goes on along the minus strand of CALDSE010000026.1, from coordinate 39,913 downwards.
ATGAAGAAGAACGTCCGTTTTTTCAAGATGGCATTATTCAAGAAATAGAATCGGATGGAGCTAAGATTCATGTGAAATATGAGTTCGAAAAGTATGAATATTACGAAGATATGAATGATGTTCGTAGAGTCATCATTTTTGCGATAACAGAAAACAGCGGTAAATCATGGTTCTTCGCTGAAGAAAAGGAATACTTTAACGATAGAATTATTTCCAAAAGCAAACGATTAATAAAACGTTCATGAAGCAAATTTTACTTTTTTTCCTAACACTTCTTCAATTTTATAAACAATATGGCTCAAAGAATATCTCTGTTCTTTTCCTTTTGGTCTTCCTAAGTGCGACATTAAAATAACTGCTCCGCCATCGTTTAAAATCTTATCAATAGTTGGTTTTGCAGCTTCAATTCGGTTGGCATCGGTAACTTTAAAATTTTCATCTAAAGGCACATTAAAATCTACACGAATTAAGGCTTTTTTACCAGCGAATGAAAAATCTTTAAATGAACTCATATTTTTATTTGTTTCTTTTACAATATAATTAAAAATGCCCTCCCGAGGGAAGGCATTGTATAAAAAAATCTTATTTTATTTTACTTGCGAAATATTTCACCGTACGCACTAACTGGCTTACATAGCTCATTTCGTTATCATACCAGCTCACTGTTTTAACCATTTGCACATCGCCCTGTGTCATTACTTTAGTTTGTGTTGCATCAAATAATGAACCATAAGAAATTCCAATCACATCAGAGCTTACAATTTCATCTTCTGTATAACCAAAAGACTCATTCGCCGCCGCTTTCATGGCTGCGTTTATTTCTTCAACTGTTACTTTCTTAGATAAAATAGTGGTTAACTCTGTTAATGAACCTGTGATGGTTGGAACGCGTTGTGCAGATCCGTCTAATTTTCCTTTTAAAGAAGGTAATACTAAACCAATTGCTTTTGCAGCACCCGTACTATTAGGTACAATGTTTGCAGCAGCTGCACGAGCACGACGTAAATCACCTTTTGGGTGTGGTCCGTCTAAAGTGTTTTGATCGTTGGTATAAGCGTGTACTGTTAACATTAAACCTGTAAGAATTCCGAATTTATCTTCTAATACTTTAGCCATCGGCGCTAAACAGTTCGTGGTACAAGATGCACCAGAAATAACTGTTTCAGTACCATCTAAAATTTCGTGGTTGGTATTAAATACCACTGTTTTCATATCGCCAGTAGCTGGAGCAGAAATAACTACTCTCTTTGCACCTGCTTTAATATGTAATTCTGCTTTTTCTTTATCTGTGAAAAAACCTGTTGATTCAATGACTACATCTACATTGTGTGCTCCCCAAGGAATTTGAGAAGGATCGCGTTGAGCATATATTTTTACGGCATGTCCGTTTACGACTATAGAATCTTCAGTTGATTTTACATCGGCGTTAAAACGACCTTGTGCACTATCATACTTTAATAAATGTGCCAAAACTGCTGGAGAAGTAAGGTCATTGATAGCCACTACCTCGATACCTTCCATGTTATAAATTTGGCGGAAAACCAAACGACCAATACGGCCAAAACCATTGATTGCAACTTTAACTGAACTCATTGTATTAATTTTTATTTTTCAATAGGAGATGCAAAGGTACCATCTTTTTAAAAAATATGGGGCAAATAACTAAGAAGAAATGAACAAAATCAAGGATTTATACAAACAATTGATCGTATTTGGGCATGCCTGCTGTGATTTCAGGTATTAGGTTGGGCAGAATTAAAACCCGCTAGGGCATTGATATTCACTAAAAAAAGCTAAAAACTTTTGGCAGTAAAGCGTTTGCGACCTATTTTTGCGACCCTAATAACATAGTGAACATGGAGCGTTCGACTAAGGGTTAGGTCACCTCCCTTTCACGGAGGTAATACGGGTTCGAATCCCGTACGCTCTACAAAGCCTCTCACAAAGTGAGAGGCTTTTTTAATGCGACACAACGACGAAAGCTCGCTTTCGAGAGTTGGGGAGCACGATAGGGGTTTTCAGGGGAAATTTGACTTTGTTTAAATTTAAACGAAGTCTAGAAATTGATCTCAATGCTTGGCCAATTTTATAAAACAATTCATAAAAAAGAGACACCTATTGCTAGGGGTCTCTTTTTATTTTTTCAATAATATCTTAACATCCGAGGTGCTAATTTATAAATATTAGCCACATTATCCCATATTGAGTTTTAGTTTGGCTTTTAATTTTACCATTTCTCACTCAATCAGTTCTCCAATACCTGTTTATTTTTTAACAACACCTCTCGCAATTTTTCGTAAGGTAGTTTTTGTAGTGAAACTTTATTTTCAATGGCCAAAACCGCTGCTGTAGCCGCCGATTGACCCAAAACCATAAAAACAGGTTCCATACGGATAGACCCAAAAGCAATGTGGGTAGCACTCAAACATACGGGTACTACCAAATTCTTACACTCGGTCTCTTTTGGTACAATGGCCTCGTAACCGATTGAAAAAGGACCTGCTACTTTGGATTCTACATTTCCCTCATTTTTCACAAAGCCGTCTTTTGTAACATACCGTTGCACATTATGCGAATCCATTCCATATGCTGCCATTCCCACTGAGTTTGGTGCAACGATTAGGGCTTCACATTGCTTTTGGGTCATCACTAAATCACTCCTCATTCTTCTTGCCTCTCTAATATAAAGTTGCTGCTGCCAACCCTGTCCCTCTATAAACTCATCTTTACACATACCCCATTTTGAGATTTCGTTTCTCATTGCCTCTGGAATTCTGGGATGATAAGCCAAGGTCCACATCAAACCTTTCTGGTAATTCAGGTGTCTTTCTGCAATCACTTCTCTTTCTTTATAGGATGCCTCTGGATAGGTATAATTTTGTCCAATGAAGTCAGTTGAAAACCCACGTCCGTTGTTTGTATCGGTTTTTCGATTGGGCATACTTGAGTTAATCCAAGGAAAATCATTAACTTTTTCGCCTGCTTCAAAATTGCGAATCAATAGTTCATACGCCAATTCATTGTAGTTATTAGGTTTTTCAAAAGGAATCTTATTTTCTGGATAATTAGTTAAACACATTCGGTAGCAATACGCCTGAATACGTTTATCGCCAGTTCCATCTTTGGGAGGATGTTCTTTTTCGATAAAAGGGAGTAACCCACTTTTAGGATTGCCTTTTTCGATATAGGGGTCAACACCATCTACAAAATTGTGATTAAATCCGTTTTTTGAAACAACGCCCGTCAGCGAGGAGCTTGTAATATTGGCTTGAACACCGTTTAGGCTTTCGCCAAATTCTTCATTAGATTCTCTCCCTACGGTATAAGAAATGCCTGCAAGCGCCAATAGGTCACCTTCGTAAGTAGCATCAATAAACATTTTGCCACCATACCACTGCCCATTTTCCATTTGTATTGCACTAATTACCCCCGACTTTTTACGAATCCCTTTTAGTGTTCTATTCAATCGCTGTTCATATACAAGGGTGATATTTTTCTCAACTGATAACATTTCTTGTAAGACTTTCAATGCGGCTGATGGCTCAAAAGTCCACATAGTGGCTTCTCCTTTTTCTGTTCTTGTTTGTCCATCGTCCTGATAGTCTTGTTTTTGTTGCCATTTCCAGTTGGCTGGATTATCGTAGTATTTTTTTATATTTTGGTAAAACTCCCGGCTTATTCCACCAATTGCCTGTTTGTTACCAATGTCAGTTTGGCCCAAACCACCTGTTGTTAGGCCACCAATTCTTTTGGTAGGTTCAATGAGTACAACCGATTTACCAAGACGTGATGATTGTATCGCGGCACTTACCCCTGCGGATGTTCCGCCATAGATGACAATATCAAAATTTTTCTGTTGGGCGCTGGCAGAAAAAACACAGAAGAGCGAAATGATGATTGCGGTGAGTGATTTTTGAACGATGTACATGATTATTATTATGGCTTGATTTACAATTCTAATTTCTGTTTACCCTCTAAAAGTACTTTGCGTAGTTTTTCATAGGGCAGTTTTTGGGGTGAGACCTTATTCTCAATCGCCAAAACCGCTGCTGTCCCTGCCGATTGTCCCAAAATCATAAAAACAGGTTCCATACGGATAGAACCATAGGCTATGTGAGAGCTTGACATGCAAATAGTAACCAACTTCTAAGTGTAGGCATGCTTATATTAAGTGCTAATCCATTTAAAATTTCGTTAGAGGAGCACATAGGATTATCCTTAATAAATTGAATTATTTCAGCATCATATATAGGTGTTTTCTTTGGCATATCATATATTTATCAATCATAAATTTACGATTTATCAATCAAAAAATCATAAAATTGAGCATTAAAGTCGAAATTATTGATTGATAAACTCAAAAATGAGTCAAAAAACCTTACAAACAAATAAGTATAATACAGTATAATTAATAATACTTACCTTTAGCGTAAGTATCGTAAAACGTTAGTAAACTACTTGATTCTGGAAATAAAAAGTCATTATGAAAAAAATAAAAAATATTCATCCTGGAGATGTGCTTAGAGAAGAGTTTCTTAACCCCTTAGGAATTAGTGCATACAGACTAAGTATGGATATTGGAGTACCTCAAACGAGAATATCTGAAATTTTAAAAGGTAATAGAAGTGTTACTGCCGATACTGCCTTGAGACTTTCAAAATACTTTGGCAATAGCCCCAATTTCTGGCTGGGCCTTCAAAACGATTTTGATATTGAAGAAGAACTTTTGTTAAAAGGAAGTGACTTAAAGCTTATTAAAAGATATTCTGCGAATTAAGCAATTATTACCTAAGCTATTTCAGTTGTCAAGATATCCTTGACAACTCGATATTTTTCTAACACCTTTCATTTTGAACTACCGATTAATCCTCGGTAGTTGAACAGTTCGGAAATTCTAAACTACCGTATGTTCCATAATAGCATCCCAAAGAAGCGACCTCATTTCCAATGCTTTTAAGGATGCTGCGGCGGCCTGCTCCCATTTGGCAGTATCCTCCCCACATAATTCGGCAACCATTTCTAAGGCCAGATGGCTATGGTGCCCACCATCCACTTCAATATGCCTTTCGATGTAGTATTTGAAAGTGGAAACCAGATTTGGATGGTCTGCGTAAATTTTATGTAAAATTTCTGTGAACATATCTGGAATTAAATCCTCTCTTCCAAATGTAAACACAGCGGCTTTAACATGTAATGGCGCATCTTGGGCTACTTCAAATGTATAAGCTAAAAACATTTTAACCTTTTGAGGCAATGCCGATTTTTCAATGGCTTTTTCAATGGACTGACCACTTTGTATTTCATGCATTAAAGCATCTATTAAAGAAGTGGATGCTCCCATTTGGCGCATGGCCTTCAAATATAATTCGAAATGACTAATTCGATTATCATGCTCATCTACATCAGATTCTTCCCCTAGTACAATTTCATTAATTAAATACCTGGTATTGGCTGTGCCCACGGGTACCCAAGGAAGCTGTACGCTGGTCAAACCAATTTGTAAGGATTTTAATAAACTCATAAAGTCCCACACAGCAAAAACATGAAATTGTACGAAATTTTTCAGCCCCTCTAAATTGTTAATTTTTGAATACACGGGATGTGCTAAAAGCTGAGCCCTCATAGGGGCAATTTTTTTATTCAATAAGGCTACCTGAGAATGCATATATCTATTTTCTAATAAAACAAAAGCCCACTAGGTTTTGTTCAATATTTAGGAAAAATAAATTTGTACTACTAAGTTAACTTAAATAGCAATGGCAGCTACTAAATAATCGGCAATGAGTATAAGTATACAACTTACCACCACCGACTGCGTGCCCGCTTTCCCAATTTCTAGTGCCCCTCCTTTAACATTGTAACCAAAATAACAAGGCACTGTACTTATAATAAATGAGAAAATAAACGATTTATAAAAGGCAATAGTTACATAATGCGCCTCAAAACCTTTTCTAATACCCATTATAAAAATTTCAGGCGCTACAGAACCTGTAAGCCCACCTACAAAATAACCGCCCCAAACGCCAATCACAGCAGACACTCCTACTAACAAAGGCACAATAGTAAAACAAGCTAGTATTTTAGGAAGTATTAAATAGTTCTTAGTATTAATGCCCATAATTTCAAGTGCGTCTATTTGCTCGCTAATGCGCATATTGCCTAATTCACTTGCAATCTTTGAGCCTACCACACCTGCTAAAACAATACTTAAAAAGGAAGGAGCAAATTCAAGTAACATACTATCTCTAACAACAATACCTACAGTAGTTATAGGAATTAAAGGATTGACAAACTGAGCAGCCGTTTGAACTGTAATAACCGCCCCTAAAAAAAAGGAAATAATAATAACAATGGGCAATGAGCCAAATCCAATATCGTAACATTGTTTGATATACTCATTCCAAAACATTTTTTTGTTTTCAGCAGATGTAAACATCCCCTTCAACATCAAAAGATAATAACCAAAATGAGTAAAAATATTCATACCGCAAAAATAGCCTATTTCTTTCTCTTTTTCATACGCTTCCACCAACTTACTCTTTGAACTTCTGAGTTGGTATCTACTCTAGTTTTTAACTGCGCATCTACCACAGCCACAGTAGCCATATTTATGATATTTCTCACCCCTGAACCTAATTGTAATATATTCACAGGTTTCTTTAAACCAAGTAAGATTGGACCAATAATATCTACCCCACCTATTTCTTTTAATAAATGATAAGCTATATTACCAGAAGTTAAATTAGGGAAGATTAATACATTCACTTGCGCGTCTACTAAATCGCTGAATGGATAATTTTCTTTTAAGATTTCTTTATTGAATGCCATCATACCTTGCATTTCACCATCTACAATTAAAGAAGGATTGCGTTGTTTGATAATTCTAGTGGCTTCTGCAACCATTTGTGCTTCTGGTGTATCGCTACTTCCAAAGTTGGAATAACTTAACATAGCAATTCTTGGCTCCATATTAAAATTGCGCACTTCTTTAGCAACAAGTAATGCAATATCTGCAAGCTCTTCTGCATTAGGATTAATATTCACGGTCGTATCTGCTAAAAACAAAGGACCTTTTTTAGTCAAGAGTAAATACATACCTGCAATTTTCTTCACACCCTCTTCTGTACCAATAATATGAAGCGCTGGTTTAATGCCATCGCTATAATTTCTTGTAAGTCCTGACAACATTGCATCTGCTTCTCCTGTTTCTACCATCATGGCACCAAAATAATTTTGCGTGCGCATTAATTTTAAGCTCTCGTGTTTATTAATACCCTTGCGTTGTCTTTTTTGAAATAAGATAGATCCAAAAAATTCTCTTTTCTCTTCCATCTCATCGCTTCTAACATCAATAATAGGCAAGTCGCTAATATCAATATTATTGGCATCCGCTATATTTTTGATTCTGGTTTCATTACCTAATAAAATAGGATAAGCAATACCATCGTCGTATACAATACTAGCTGCTTTTAATATTTTAATATTTTCTGCATCGGCAAATACTAAACGTTTTGGATCGCGACGCGCTTTATTACTAATTAAACGCATTAACTGATTATCTAAACCTAAACGCTTATTTAATTGTAATTCATATTCCTCCCAATTTGAAATTGGCTGTTGCGCTACACCCGATGCTACTGCTGCTTTTGCAACTGCAGGCGCAAGCGTACTTAATAATCTTGGATCTAATGGTTTGGGAATAATATATTCTGGACCAAAACATAAACTTTGTTGATTATACGCCATGTTCACCGAATCAGGCACAGCCGATTTTGCTAAGTCTGCTAGCGCATTGACTGCCGCTAACTTCATAGCTTCATTAATAGACTTTGCACGCACATCTAAAGCGCCTCTAAATATATAAGGGAAACCTAAAACATTATTCACTTGATTAGGAAAATCGGACCTACCAGTGGCCATGATAATATCTTTTCTTGCTGAAGTAGCAGCTTCATAATCAATTTCAGGATCGGGATTCGCTAAAGCAAATACAATCGGATTTTTTGGCATAGAGGCTACCATTTCCACAGTTACAATATTACCCACGCTTAAGCCTAAAAACACATCGGCAGTTTTAAAGGCTTGCACCAAGGTCATATTCTCTGCTTTAATCGCAAATGGTTTTCTATCTTCTCCTAAATCGGTTCTGCCTGTATGCAGTACGCCATCTTTATCAAACAAAATAAAGTTTTCATACCTGGCCCCTAAGGATACATATAATTTAATACAAGCCATGGCAGCAGCACCTGCGCCACTGACTACAAACTTTGCTTTCTCAATTTTTTTCTTTTGTAACTCTAATGCATTTAATAAAGCAGCACTACTAATAATGGCAGTTCCATGTTGGTCATCATGCATTACCGGAATGGACATGGATTCTTTTAATTTTTGCTCTATATAAAAACACTCAGGTGCTTTTATATCTTCTAAATTTATACCGCCGAATGTGGGCTCTAAAGATTTTACAATTTCTACAAATTTATCGGGATCGGTTTCGTTAATCTCAATATCAAATACATCAATGTCTGCGAAAATTTTAAAAAGTACAGCCTTTCCTTCCATCACCGGCTTACTAGCCAAGGGTCCAATATTACCTAAACCTAAAACAGCGGTTCCATTGGTAATCACACCTACTAAATTTCCTTTCGCGGTATACTTAAATACATCGGATGGATTGTTTTTTATCTCTGTACATGGAATGGCTACCCCTGGGCTGTATGCAAGAGATAAGTCTTTTTGCGTTTTAGCTTCCTTGGTAGGAACCACTTCAATTTTACCTGGTCTGCCATTAGCATGGTATTCTAAAGCCTGTTCCTTTCTTGAGTTTTCTTTATTCGACATGTAATAAATTTATAACGAGTGTTAGTTTTCGACTTTTACAAAGCTACTGAATATATACAAAACGAGGTTTTTGTAGTATATATTGTTGAAATATAGTGCTTTATGCAAATAATTGAGTGCCCAACCAGGCCATCATGCCCACTCCATTTTCAATGGATTCTTCCTCAATATTAAAGTTAGGGGTATGTACATTATGTATAATGCCTTTATTTTCATTGCGAACACCTAATCTAAAAAAGCAACCAGGAATGACTTGAGAATAATAACCAAAATCTTCGGCGCCCATTCTTTTTTCTGTTTCTTCTACATTGCTGGCACCCATATAAGTATCTGCTAATTTCCAAGCAGCTTCTGTAATAATAGGTTCATTATCGACAGTAGGATAACCTACATCTACTTTAAAGTCTATTTCAGCACCAGTAGCTAATGATAAACCTTTGGCTTGTTGCATCATTAATTCATGTGCTTTAAAACGCCATACTTCATCCATGGCCCTGAAAGTGCCCATTAGTTTTACTTCAGTTGGAATAACATTAGTAGTATTACCACCATGCACAGAACAAATAGAAAGTACAGATGGATTTTGTGGATCGCGATTGCGCGCTATAATAGTTTGTAAACTAGTAATTAATTGTGCAGCTACTAAAACAGTATCTACTGTTTGATGTGGTGTGGCAGCATGTCCACCAGGACCTTTAATAGAAACATATAATTCATCGGCACTGGCCATCACACGTCCTTTTCTAAAACTTAATTTTCCATGATTTAAACCTGGATGTACGTGTAAGCCTACAATGCCTGCTGGCACTGGGTTTTTAAGCGCTCCATCACGAATCATATAACTTGCTCCTCCCGGATTTTTTTCTTCCCCCGGTTGAAATAATAATTTTATAGTGCCTTCAAATTCTTCACGCAAGCTCCATAAAATTTTTGCAGCGCCTAATAAAATAGTGGTATGCACATCATGTCCGCAGGCATGCATCACGCCTTCTTTAGTAGAAATATAATCGACTTTATTTTCTTCAATAATAGGAAGGGCGTCCATATCGGCACGAAGTGCCACTACTCGCTTGCTTGGATTTTTTCCTTCAATAATACCTAGTACACCTGTAGTCGCAATAACAGTAAATGGAATGCCAATAGCTTTTAATTGCGCTTGAACATACTTACTAGTTTCAAATTCTTGATAACTTAATTCAGGATTTGCATGCAAATGCCTACGTATAGAAACGTTTTCTGCTTGATGCTGCTTGGCTAATGATTTTATTTTCTCTAATAACATGATAATAGTAAAGTTAATAATTTGATTTTACATTATCTGTATTCGCGCCCGATACTATGGCCACCCCCGCGCTACAACCTATGCGCGTAGCGCCGGCGTCTATCATTAATTGCGCAGTGGCATAATCTCTAATACCGCCTGAAGCTTTTATTTGTACCTGATCGGGTAAATGTTTTCTAAATAATTTAACGGCTTCTACACTAGCCCCTTTTTCTGCATAGCCGGTAGATGTTTTTAAATAATCAATACCTGCAATGCCATAAATATCACAACACTTAATAATTTCATCATCGGTTAATACACCAGATTCAATAATGATTTTTACAATCTTACCCTTAGAACGAATAATAGGCATGATATGATTGATTTCATCTGCAATAGCTGACCAGTCTGCATTTTTAATGGCTGAGATATTCGCTACCACATCTAATTCATCGGCGCCATCTACCATGGCTAATATAATTTCTGCAATTTTTGCTTCCGTAGCACTGTATCCAAAAGGAAATCCAATAACGGTGGCTACTTGCACAGTAGAACCCGCTACTTTTTCTTTGGCTAATTTCACAAAATTGGGAGGCACGCATACTGCAGCAAAATCATACTGCTTTGCTTCAGCACATAATTTTTCAATGTCCGCCACTAAACAAGTGGGTTTTAAAATAGTATGGTCGATGTATTTATTAAGCAACATCTTTTCCATGACATGCTTTGAATTTTTTTCCGCTACCACAAGGACAAGGATCGTTGCGTCCAGTTTTAGGACCTACTTGAATAGGCGCTTGCTTAATATCACTTGGATCGTTGTAAGCATTGCTGCCCGCATCCTCTGTTCTATTCGCACTTAATTTACTTAAGTCTGTTTTTTGTTGACGACCTTCTTTCACTGCATCTTCTAAAGGCAAATGCGCATGACATAAAAATTGAACTAGCTTTTGATTAATTTCTAAATCCATTTTTCTAAATAATTCAAAAGCCTCCATTTTATAAATAACTAGCGGATCTTTTTGTTCGTAAGTGGCAGTTTGAACCGATTGTTTTAAATCGTCCATGGCTCTTAAATGTTCTTTCCAAGCATCGTCAATAAAGCTTAGGGAAATATTTTTTTCTGCTTGAGCAGCCAATGTAGCACCTTCGGTGCTTACATTCTTGTCTAAGTTCACCAGTACATTATAGGCAATTTTTCCATCGCCCACTGGCACTATCACATTTTCAATATGCGCTCCTTGATTTTTTCTAATATTTTTGAAAACAGGAATGCTTTGTTTCATCATCTCCTTTTTCTTATACTCATAATGTGCAATGGCTTCTTGATAGACTAATTCTACAAGTGCAGCATCATTAGTCGACTTAAATTCATCTTGCGTTATTTTAGTATCAAAACCTGTCTGAACAATTAAGGATAATTTAAGTCCTTCGTAATCGTTGTTCAATTTATAGTTTGTCACCACGCCTTCAATGACTTGATAAAATGCATTGTCTAAATCCAAGGCTAGTCTTTCTCCAAACAAAGCATGATTTCTTTTTTTATAAATCACGGTTCTTTGTTTGTTCATCACATCATCATATTCCAATAAACGCTTTCTTACCCCAAAGTTATTTTCTTCTACTTTTTTCTGTGCACGCTCAATAGATTTTGTGATCATACTGTGCTGAATAACCTCTCCTTCTTTATAACCTGCGAAGTCCATCACTTTAGCAATACGCTCACTTCCAAACATGCGCATTAAATCATCTTCCAAAGAAATAAAGAATTGAGAAGAACCTGGATCACCTTGTCTTCCAGCACGTCCGCGCAATTGTCTGTCTACACGACGAGACTCGTGACGCTCTGTGCCTAGTATGGCTAATCCGCCAGCCGCTTTTACTTCAGGACTTAATTTAATATCGGTACCACGACCTGCCATGTTGGTGGCAATCGTAACGGCTCCTGTTAAACCTGCTTCCGCAACTACTTGTGCCTCACGCGCATGTTGTTTTGCGTTGAGGACATTGTGTGGAATATTTTGTTGACGCAACATTCTACTTAATAATTCACTTACCTCTACCGAAGTAGTACCACATAAAACAGGACGCCCTTCATCTCTTAAAGCAACAATGGCTTCAATGACTGCCCCTAATTTTTCACGCTTGGTTTTATATACTAAATCTTGTTCGTCATTTCTTATAGCTGGAATATTAGTAGGAATAGAAACCACATCTAATTTATAAATACTCCAAAACTCTGAAGCCTCTGTTTCTGCTGTACCTGTCATACCGGCTAACTTATGGTACATTCTAAAAAAGTTCTGCAAAGTAATAGTGGCATAAGTTTGTGTAGAAGCTTCAATTTTTACATTCTCTTTGGCTTCAATGGCTTGGTGTAGTCCGTCTGAATAACGGCGCCCTTCCATGATACGACCTGTTTGCTCATCTACAATTTTTACTTGACCTTCAATAACTACATACTCCACATCGTTATCAAATAAAGTATAGGCTTTTAATAATTGATTCACTGTGTGAATACGATCGGCCTTAATACTATAGTCGGTGATAATACTTTCTTTTTGTTGAAATTTTTCTTCCGTATTTAAATTGGCATTTTGATCAATGGCATTTAAGGCCACACTAATGTCGGGTAGTAAAAAGAAATTCGGATCTTCTCCTTGCTTCGTAATTAATTGTAAACCTTTATCGGTTAATTCTACTGAATTATTTTTTTCATCAATATGGAAAAATAAATCAGCATCTACATGTGACATTTCTTTTTGCTGATCTGCTAAATAATAATTCTCCGACTTTTGTAATTTAACACGAATACCTGGCTCACTTAAGTATTTAATAATAGCACTGTTTTTAGGTAAACCTCTAAACGCACTATACAAAGCCTTTCCGCCGTCTTTAGGATCGTCGTTGCCTTCTGTTATTTTCTTTTTGGCTTCAATTAAAAATTGGTTCACCGTTTTCTTTTGCATCTCCACCAATTTTTCAATTCTTGGTTTCAATTCAAAAAATTGTTGCTCTCCTGTTTGATAGCCAATAGGACCAGATATAATTAAAGGTGTACGCGCATCATCAATTAATACACTATCCACCTCATCCACCATGGCGTAATGATGTTTGCGTTGCACCATCTCTTCTGGTGTGTGCACCATATTATCTCTTAGATAATCAAATCCAAATTCATTATTGGTTCCGTAAGTAATACCTGCACGGTAAGCATTTCGACGCTCTTCTGAATTCGGTTGATGCTTATCGATACAATCTACTGTAATACCCAACCACTCAAATAAAGTACCATTCCATTCACTATCTCTTTTGGCTAAGTAATCGTTCACTGTTACAATGTGCACTCCTTCTCCGGCTAATGCATTTAAATAAGCGGGTAAAGTAGAAACTAAAGTTTTACCCTCACCTGTTGACATTTCGGCAATCTTACCTTGGTGTAAAACAATACCTCCTAATAATTGCACATCGTAGTGCACCATGTTCCAAGTAATGGGAGTTCCGGCTGCCTTCCAAGTAGTTTGGAATACGGACTGGTCGCCCTTAATACTGATATATTCTTTTTTGACAGATAAATCCCTGTCAAGTTGGGTAGCTGTTGACACTAACTGCTCTTCTTCTGTAAATCTGCGGGCCACTTCCTTCACCACCGCAAAGGCTTCTGGCAAAATGTCCCATAGGACCTTCTCCAAGGTGGTGTCTCTTTCCTTTTTGAGTAAATCTACCTGCTCATACAAACCATCTCTACCCATAAAATCGCTAATAGGCAGGGCTTCTGCCTCGGCTTGAAGGGCTTCAATTTGACTATCAGTCTCGGCTAAATAGGCCTTAATTCTAGCCTTAAATTCAGTGGTTTTAGCTCTTAATTCGTCGTTGGAAAGGCCTTTATAGCTATTAAAATGGCCATTAATAACAGCCACTAAATGGTCTATTTTTTTGACGTCCTTTTCGCTTTTCGAACCTCCAAATAGTTTACTTATAATTTGCAACATATTCCTGCTTGATAATTGTGTAATTTCCTATACTCAATAGGCGTGCCAAAGTTAAGTAATTGGTGTGAGTTTGAGAGTTTTAAGGGGGCTCCAATATAAAAAATAACAACAATGGCCTTAAAATTGAAAAATGGACGAAAAAATGATACCTTTGCTCGCCTTTGGAGCCCTAGTATTTAGAGGGGCTTCTACTTGAACATCAGAAACTAAAAAATGCTATGGCAGGTCAATTAAACGAAGTAAGAAACAGGATAAAAAGTACACAAAGTACACAGCAGTTAACCAAGGCTATGAAAATGGTAAGTGCTGCCAAATTACGCCGTGCGCAAGACGCCATCACTCAAATGAGACCTTATACGCGCAAGTTGCAAGAAATGTTAAGCAATATTATTGGAAGCTTAGATGGTGATATGAATTTAGCTTTAGCTGAAACGCGTCCAGTGAATAATGTTTTATTTATAGTCATTACTTCTGACAGAGGATTATGCGGTGGATACAATGCCAACTTAGTAAAATTAGCAAAGACAACAATTGCAGAAAAATACGCGAATAAAAATATTACTATCTGGAATATTGGAAAAAAAGGATACGAGAGTTTAACCAAAACGGGTTATAAAACCAATGCCGATTTTAAAGATATTTTCTTGAATTTAAAATTTGAAAATGTTCAAACAGCTGCAAAAGCCGCGATGACTGCATTTTCGAATAAAGAATTTGATGCGATAGAAATTATTTATAGTGAGTTTAAAAATGCAGCCACTCAGTTACCTACTGCAGAAGCTTTTTTACCTATTCCTACTTTAGCTAAAAAAGGATCTAAGAAAAAAACTGATTTTATTTTTGAACCACAGAAAGAAGTGTTGGTAGCAGAGTTAATGCCTAAAATTTTAAACACCCAATTGTTTAAAGCAGTACTAGACGCGAATGCAAGTGAGCATGGTGCAAGAATGACTGCAATGGATAAGGCAAGTGAAAACGCAAACGAATTATTAAAATCATTGAAATTATCATATAACCGTGCACGTCAAGCCGCTATTACAACCGAATTAACGGAGATTGTAAGTGGTGCAGCAGCATTAAACGGTTAAGACCCAACCACTATGGAAATTAGTCAAATCATACCTCATATAGAAGCGCTTATTTTTGCAAGTGAAAAAGCATTAAATGCGAATGATATTACCGAGCTTATCAATAATGCTTTTGGATTTTTAGAAGAGCGTATTAGTTTAGACCAAGTGGAGAGTGCATTAGAAGGTATTCAAGAAAAATACAGCACTGAATTTTATCCTTTTGAATTAAAACAAAGCGGAGGCGGCTGGCAGTTTTTAACCAAGCCCGATTTTCATAAAACCATTGCTCAATTAAATGGAGATAAATTTTTAAAGCGCTTGTCCAATGCGGCTTTAGAATCTTTAGCAATAATTGCTTACAAGCAACCTATTACTAAAGGTGAAGTGGAAGCTATTAGAGGTGTGAACAGCGATTATTCCATTCAAAAATTATTAGAGAAGGAATTAATTACCATTAGTGGTCGTAACGAGCATTTACCAGGTAAGCCTTTAGTATATTCTACTTCTAAAAACTTCATGGATTATTTCGGTATTAATTCAACCGACGACTTACCAAAAATTAGAGAGGTGCTTGCCGATCAATTGGTAGAAGCCACTGTCATTAAGCCTGAAGACTTCACAGATAACAGTGTTTTAGAACAAACCGAAGAGGAACAGACACCGAATCTGCCAGAAGAAGGCGAATAGCTTTTCCGTTCTTCTATTTTTTTTCAAAATTATAGTCTTGATATAATGACTGAACCTAGTTCTCATTGTATCTTCGTGGAATGAATCCAAGTATACCTTACGAAGCGCTTAATATAGCGGCCAATACCTATGGCACGCCTTTGTATGTATACCATGGCGAAAAAATTGAAAGCCAATATCAAAACTTATTGACTCATTTTTCAAGCAAGTCTACACGATTTTTTTATGCTTGTAAATCACTTACCAATATTCATATTTTAAACCTTGTTAAAAATACAGGCTGCAATATCGATTGTAGTTCTATTAACGAAGTTAAATTAGCCATGCATGTTGGATATGATGTTGAAAATATTTTATATACCAGCAATAGTGTTGCATTTGAAGAAATTAAAGAAGCCGTAAGCTTAGGAGTGCATGTAAATATTGACAGCCTTTCAAATTTAGAAAAGTTTGGTGCCGCTTTTGGCGGAAGATACCCTGTAGGGATTAGAATTAGACCTGATGTTATGGCGGGAGGGAACTTAAAAATTTCGACAGGGCATGATAAAAGCAAGTTTGGCATTCCTTATACAGAAAAAGAAACGCTAAAAAATATTCAAAAAAAGTTTGGCATTAATATTAGTGCCTTACATATTCATACGGGCAGTGAAATTAAAGATGTAGCCGTTTTTTTGCAATCGGCTACGGTGTTTGAAAATTTATTACCCGATTTTCCTACTGTCAATATTTTAGATTTTGGAGGCGGCTTTAAAGTACCTTATATGCCTGAGGAAAAAGGAACAGATATTGCCCTTCTGGGTGCGGAGGTAAATAAAATTATGGAAAAGCTATCGGCGATGGCGGGACGCAACCTCACCGCTTGGTTTGAACCGGGAAAATATTTAGTGAGTGAGGCCGGCTATTTTATTACGCAGGTAAATGTTTTAAAAAAATCGGGAGATATAGAATTTGCAGGCATTAATAGTGGACTAAACCATTTAATAAGGCCCATGTTCTATGATGCCTACCATCATATTGTAAATAGTAGCGCTCCTAATAAAGAATTGAAAAAATATGCAGTAGTAGGTAATATTTGCGAGACCGACACCTTTGCCTGGGACCGCCCTATAGCAAGTATTGAAGAAGGCGATTACTTAGTATTTTTTAATGCAGGTGCTTATGGTTATGAAATGTCGAGTAATTATAATGCTAGGTATAAGCCTGCACAGGTTTTATATAAAAACGGGAAGGCTACATTAATTAGCAGGGCCGATACTTTCGATGACTTACTTCGATTACAAACACCTTTAAGCTAATTATCATGATTGAAATACAAAATATTAGCAAAAGGTTTGGCGATAAGGTTGTCATTGATGATATCAGCGCCCAATTCAAACCCGGTATTTGCAATTTAATTATTGGTACAAGTGGAAGTGGTAAAACTGTTTTAGTAAAATGTATTGTCGATTTACTGAAAGCCGACAAGGGTGAAATACTATTCGATAAAATGCTTTTGTCAAAGATGGACAAAGATGAGCGAAAGGACCTAAGACAAAACCTAGGTATGCTATTTCAGGGGAATGCCTTATTCGATTCTTTAACGGTGGAAGACAATGTGAAGTTTCCATTAGATATGTTTTCTACCTTGACCATTGAGGAGAAAAAAATAAAAGTAAATGAAATTTTAGCCCGCGTTAAATTAGAGGGGGTAAACAATAAATTTCCTGCTGAATTAAGTGGGGGAATGAAAAAAAGAGTAGGATTAGCGCGCGCCTTGGTCATGCAACCCAAGTATTTATTTTGCGATGAACCTAATTCAGGCTTAGATCCTCAGACATCGATTGTTATTGATAGATTAATAGAAGAGCTAACAGTTGAATTCAATATCACTACCATTGTAGTTACCCATGACATGAATAGTGTAATGGAAATTGGGAATCATATTATTTATTTACACCAAGGCAAAAAAGAATGGGAAGGCTCTAATAAAGACATTATATATAGTGAAAATAAACTGCTCAATAATTTTATATTTGCCTCTGAGTTCTTGCAAGACGCTAAGGCAATGAGAATGCAATCCACTCAAAAAAAATAACACTTAAACTTATACTATGAAACACCTATTTGCAACCCTATTTAGTTTTTTACTTATTGGTCAATTAGAGGCTCAATTAAACGGTGACCCAGGTGCCCCTTATTTAAAGAATAATAAAATTCCTCCCTTCTCTATTACTTCAGTGAATGGCAATGAGATTACCAATAAGCTAATGCCCAATTATCCTTTTACTTGTATTATTATTTTTAGCCCAGACTGCCCTCATTGTGAAAAAGAGGCAAGCGATATTAATAAGTATGCCGATAAGTTCAAAAACGTATTGTTTATTTGGGATAGCTACCGTGATATGGAGTCTATCAAGAAATTTGCTGTAAAGTATAATTTAGTAAATAAGCCCAATGTAATTATTGGCCGTGACCCTAATTTTACCCTACCTACTTTTTACCGTCCAAGAATGACACCCTTTGTGGCACTATACAAAAAAGGGGTATTGTTAAAAGTGTATGAAGAAGGGGCAGATGTTTTCGAATTGATTAAAATAATAGAAGGTAAATAACTAACTTTGTCCCGTAAAAATAAAACACTTAAATAAAAATTACATTATATGAAAGTTACCGTAGTGGGTGCAGGAGCAGTTGGAGCAACATGCGCAGACAATATTGCCCGTAAAGAATTAGCCCAAGAATTAGTCTTATTAGATATTAAAGAAGGTTTTGCAGAAGGCAAGGCACAGGACATGATGCAGACTGCTGCTTTATTAGGTTTTGATACAAAAATTAGTGGAAGCACCAATGATTATAGTAAAACAGCAAACTCAGATGTAGTAGTTATTACTTCTGGTATACCTCGTAAGCCAGGTATGACACGTGAAGAATTAATTGGCACGAATGCAGGTATTGTAAAAGGTGTTTGTGAGAATATTTTAAAGCATTCTCCCAAAGCTATTATTATTGTTATTAGTAATCCAATGGATACGATGACTTATTTAGCTTTACAGTCAACTGGTTTACCTAAGAATAGAATTATTGGTATGGGCGGTACTTTAGATAGCGCTCGTTTCAAATATCAATTAAGCACAGCTTTAGATTGCAGCCCTGCTGATTTAAACGCCATTGTAGTAGGTGGTCACGGCGATACTACTATGATTCCTTTAATTAAGCACGCTACTTGGAATAGTATTCCGGTTACTCAATTCTTAGATGCAGCAGCACAAGAAAAAATTGTGAACGATACCATGGTAGGCGGTGCTACACTTACTAAATTATTAGGTACATCTGCTTGGTATGCACCAGGTGCAGCAGGAGCAGCTCTTGTAGAAAGTATTGTAAGAGATGAGAAAAAATTATTCACTTGTTGCGTAAGCTTGAATGGAGAATACGGACAAAAAGATATTTGCTTAGGCGTACCTGTAGTCATTGGCAAAAATGGTTGGGAGAAAATTGTTGCTATGGATTTATCTGCTGATGAGCAAGCGGCCTTTAACAAAAGCGCAGACGCTGTAAGAAGTATGAACGATGTTTTAAAAACATTATAATCATTTCAGATCAAGTAAGGGAATAATTATATCAAAATTATTAAGCGTAATAAACTTAATGAGTTAATATTCAAAAGCCTTCTACTTAAATGTAGGAGGCTTTTTTAGTTTTACTATTTTACACAAAAATTAGGGGGCTTGATAATACTCGATTACCTTAGAAGCAATAATATTTATATTTTGTAGTTGCATACAAGCAAAATGACCTTGAGGACATTTATCTTCCCCTTGTTTAGAACAAGGTTGGCAAGTTAAGGAAGGGACTATTGAATTATAATGTGGAGTTATCGAGCCCGCTGGGTAATAAGCTTCGAATTGTAAAGCAGGGCTGGTAGCCCCCCAAATAGTAATAGTGGGTTTTTTAAAAGCTGCTGCTACATGCAAAAAGCCGGTATCGTGTGAGACAACTACTTGGGCCATTTGAATAATACTCGCCGACTCTTTTAAGTCGTATTTACCAGCAGCATTGTAAATAAAATTAGGAACTGCAGCCGCTAGTTCATTAGCAAACTTCATATCTTCTTTTCCACCAATAAGCACAATGGGTTTATTTATTTGCTTAGCTAGTTCAATCCATTTTTGAACAGGCATTTTTTTATTAAAATAAGAAGCCCCAATGACAAAGGCTACAAAACCAGCCAAGTGACTGGTGGGTAAATTAGCCGCTTTAAAACTATAGTCCTTAGGGAAAAAATAATCTAGGCCCTTGCCGTCACTTATTACGTTGAAATTTTGAAGGGTGTCGATATACCTATCGCATATATGGGTCTTCGGTAAAAAGTTAATTTGCAGTTTAGCAAGTAACCATTTTTGAAGGCTTAATTTCTTATAAGAAAAAGTGGGAACCCCTAATGCTTTTTTTATTTTCCAGCTTCGAATATTTTGGTGCAAGTCAATAATATAATCGAAGGGTATTTCTTTTAATGCAGCAATCGTCTCGTCTATATTATTATCCAAAAAATGACATTGATCAATATAGGGATTACCTATGACCAAATCCTTCATAGAAAGCTTGGTTAAAAAATGTATTTCAACACCTGGTATTTGATTTTTAGCGCAGCGAAGCGCAGGCGTGGTTAAAACAATATCACCAATAGAAGAAAAACGGATAACTAAAAATTTCATTGAGGGAATTATTTAATTAGTCCAGTTCCATATAATCCAAGTCTTTATGGAATGTTTCTTCGGTAAAAGCGTACGCTATAAAAGCAACGGACATAACAATAATACCCGTTACTATGCCGCTATATACAATGGACCACTGCCATGATTTTTGAAATAAATCTAAAAACAACATATTAATTAAAGGAAGCGCACCCCTTACCATATTAGGAATGGTGGTGGCAGCCGTAGCCCTTAAATTGGTACCAAACTGCTCGGCACCCATGGTTACAAATATGGCCCAAAAGCCAGTACTAAAGCCAAGCCATAGGGCAATTAAATACATGGTGGTATCCGAATTATTGAAACCGCTAAAATATAAGATTAAACCAAGCAGCGTAAAGCCATAAAATAAAAGCAATGCTTTTTTTCGACTCTTAAAATACTGACTTATGAGTCCAATTACAATATCACCAACGGAGATACCTACATATCCAAACATAATGGCTCTTCCAGAGTCGATAGTGGTGCTTGCAAACATAGCTTTACCAAAACGATCACTTTGATTGAGCAATATGCCTATTACATACCAGGTAGGCAAGCCAATTAAAATAGCAACAAGATATTTTTTAAACCGCTTACCATTATTAATGAGCATGAAAAAATTTCCTTTTACAACTTCGGAAGCTTTTGCTGTAGCAAACATACCTGACTCCGCTACTTTAACACGTAAAAGTAAAAGGCAAATACCAAGCACACCGCCTATTTTGTAACAAAGGCGCCAATCCTGTGTGTACTGATAGGTAAAGTAAGCAGCTACTGCACCAAAGAGCCCAATACCCGCAACAAGAGACGTACCAATACCCCTTTTATTTTTTGGAAGGAGTTCACTTACTAGGGTAATACCGGCACCAAGCTCGCCAGCTAAACCTAAACCACCAATAAATCTAGCCCATGCATATTGGTCTACAGTGGTCACAAAACCGGTTGCAAAATTGGCGGTAGAATATAAAATGATAGAACCAAAAAGTACACTTAACCTTCCCTTTTTATCAGCGAGAACACCCCAAATAATGCCCCCTAATAAAAGGCCCGTCATTTGCCAATTGATCACACGCGTACTATCTACTAAAAGTGTGGCTTCTGTAGCACCTACACCCAGCATACTTGTTTTTTTAACAATCGTAAACAATAATAAATCGTAAATATCAACGAAGTAACCAAGTGCTGCTACAATAACAGGTAAAGAGAATATTGATACTTTTTTATCTGAGGTCATAATCTTTTAAAGTTTTAGCTACGTTGAATGCTTGTTTTTATTATTGTATATTCTACTATACTACTTTTGAGCCCTATGTTTAATGACTTGAAAAATAACAGGCGCGGTTGTAACAAAAACAATGACTATTACAATCACTTCTAAATGTTTCTTTAAATCGAATTGAAATTGATTCAATATATAAGATTGTAAAAAATGTCCAGCACAAAGCATCGAAGCTACCCAGGCTAAGCAACCGACCACATTAAAGTAAGTAAATTTAGCCTTATCCATTTTAACAATGCCTGCCACAATAGGTGCAAATGTTCTTATTATAGGAATAAATCTAGCAATTACAATAGCACGACCTCCATGTTTTTCATAAAAAGCTTGGGCCTGTGCTAAATATTTTTTCTTAAAAAAAAGATTCTCTTTCCAATCATACATAGCGGGGCCCACCTTACTGCCAATCTGATAGCCCACATAATTACCTAAAATACCTGCCACTGAAATAAAAGAAAATATAATAAATAAATTAAGCCATTCATTGTTGCTTGCAAAAATTTGCGCAGCTAGTGGCGCACTATATATACCCGCTACAAAAAGCAAGCTGTCTCCTGGTAAGAAAAAACCAAAGAATAAACCGGTTTCTGCAAACACTACAAATAATAATAACCAAAGCCCTCCGTTTTCAATATAATATTGAGGTTGTAATAATTGGCTCCAATGAAATGCTTCTAATAATGTAATCATCAATATAATATTTAAGCTTGCGCCGGATTTTCAAGTGCTCCTTCCCATTTGCTCACCACCGTGGTGGCTAAGCTATTACCAAGTACATTGGTAGTAGAACGAAACATATCGCAGAAATGGTCGATAGGTAAAATTAAAGCAATGCCTTCTGGAGGAATATTAAACATAGCGCAGGTGGCAGTCACTACAATTAAAGAGGCACGCGGCACGCCTGCTATGCCTTTGCTCGTTAACATTAACACCACTAGCATGGTTAACTGAGTAGGAATATCTATATGTACACCATAGGCTTGTGCAATAGCCAAACTTGCGAAAGTCATATACATCATACTTCCATCTAAATTAAAAGAATAGCCTAATGGAAGAATAAAAGAAACAATTTTGTCTTTACAACCAAAGCGCACTAACTCTTCGGATAATTTAGGAAATACTGCCTCACTGCTTGTAGTACTAAATGCGATAACGAGTGGAGAGGTAATATGTTTTAATAAAGAAGGAACTCTTTTACCTAAAACTAAAAATCCAACCCCTAATAAGAAAATCCATAGCACCCCAATACCCATTAAAAAGAATAATAAATATTTACCATAAAAAGCAAAAATGGCTAAACCCTTACTTGCAATAACTGCAGCAATAGCGCCAAAAACACCTAGTGGCGCAAAATTCATTACATAGCCCACCATTTTTAAAATAATATGCGAAACCGTTTCAAGTGCTTTGATAAAACCTTTAGCTGCATCACCAATGGCAGCGGCTGCAACCCCAAAAAATATGCTAAATATAACTATCTGTAATATTTCATTATTAGACATTGCCTCAAACATACTTTTTGGAAAAACATGTTCTACAAAATTGATCAAACTAAAGGACTTCGTGTTCCCTAGTAAATCTTTAGCACCGGTGGTATCTGCATTGCTTAATGCTATGCCTTCTCCTGGTTTAAAAATATTTACAAGTACTAGGCCTATTAATAAACTCACAAGTGATGCAGTAATAAACCATAACATGGCCTTACCACCCACACGACCTACTGTTTTTAAGTCGCCTAATTTGGCAATACCCACTACCAAAGTGCTAAACACAAGTGGGGCAATAATCATTTGCACCAAGCGCAAGAAAATGGTGGTTAATAATTTGCTGTTTTTTGAAAAGGAAGCAATAGTTTGTTCATTATAATTTTCATGTATATAATAGCCTAGAATAGCCCCAGCAATCATGGCAATGACAATGTAAATAGTAAGTTTATTCGATTTTTTCATGCAATAGTAATTACTGCAATATAAGACTTAAGTACTAAAAAAATAAGCAAAAAAAAGGGTCATTTTCCATGAATTTATAGCTAAGTTTTGCAAAAAAAGTGCTATTTTCCAAGATAAATTGAAACCACAACAAACCAATTATTTATGAGTTTATTTAGAAAGAAAGATTTGTCCGCCATGTTAGCACAGGCTGATGATGGTGGCAAAGGATTAAAGCGCACATTAGGTGCTGGTAATTTAGTGGCCTTAGGCGTGGGTGCCATCATTGGAGCAGGCTTATTTGTAAGAACTGCCGCTGCTGCAGGACAAGCTGCAGGACCAGGCGTTACTTTATCCTTTATAGTAGCAGCCGTAGGTTGCGCTTTTGCAGGTTTATGTTATGCAGAATTTGCTGCCATGATTCCTATTTCTGGTAGTGCGTATGCTTACTCTTATGTAACCATGGGAGAGACAGTTGCCTGGATTATTGGATGGGCATTAATTATGGAATATGCATTAGGTGCTGCCACCGTTTCTATTGCTTGGAGTGAATATTTAAACAAGCTGCTGGGAGGAGCCATACCTTATGAATGGAGCCACTCCCCGCTCGAAAGTGTAACCGATTCAGCTGGCGTTCTTCATCATGGTTTTATGAATGCACCCGCACTAGTAATATTATTATTATTAACCTTATTATTAATTAAAGGAACACAAGAGTCTGCTGTAGTCAATGCAATTATTGTATTTGTTAAAGTAGCTATTGTAGTATTGTTTATTATTTTAGGCTGGCAGTTTATTCGTCCAGAAAATCATACTCCTTATTTAATTCCTGCCAACCAACCACCAGTGATTGATGCCTCTGGTAAAGTTATTGCAGACTACTCTAGCGTATTCAAGCATGGCTGGGGTGGTGTATTAGGTGGCGCGGCTATTGTGTTTTTTGCATTCATTGGTTTTGATGCAGTATCTACAGCAGCACAAGAAGCAAAAAATCCTAAAAGAGATATGCCTATTGGTATTTTAGGTTCATTAGTAGTTTGTACTATTTTATATATTTTATTTGGTCACGTATTAACAGGTGTTGCACCTTGGACCGATTTCGTCGATCCTCTAAAAGGTCGTGAAGCATCTGTTGCTTATGCGATATCAACTTATATGACAGGCTATGGCTGGTTAGCCACTGCTGTAACAGTTGCTATCTTAGCAGGATTCAGTTCTGTTATTTTAGTAATGTTAATGGGTCAATCCCGCGTATTCTATTCAATGGCCAATGACGGATTACTTCCAAAAATATTCTCTGAATTACATCCTAAGTTTAGAACGCCGTATAAATCGAACTGGATTTTATTTGTATTTGTTGGAGGGTTTGCGGCATTCGTTCCAGGTAATGTAGCAGGTGATCTAACCTCCTTTGGTACCCTATTTGCCTTTGTACTAGTAAGTATAGGTATTTGGATATTAAGACGCAAATCACCCGATATGGAGCGTCCATTTAAAACGCCATTGGTGCCATTGGTGCCTATTTTAGGAGCGGTTATCTGCTTAGCAATGATCTTTGCCTTAGATGCGCAAACATTAAAAGTAGCCTTCGCATGGATGGCTTTAGGCCTAGTGGTTTACTTCGTTTATAGTCGTAGACATAGTAAATTGAATGATTAATTTTATTTCAACATAAATTAGAAAAGTCCTCTCGATTACTCGGGGGGACTTTTTTTTCTTATTTTTGCAACTCTTAATATATTAACTATGGGAAGGATATTTGAAGTTAGAAAAGCCACGATGTTCAAGCGTTTTGATCGAATGGCAAAGCAGTTTACCCGCATTGGTAAAGAAATAGTCATTGCTGTAAAAGCAAGTGGCCCTAACCCAGATGATAACCCTGCCTTAAGAAGATGTTACCAGAATGCAAGAAGTGTGGGCATGCCCAAGGATCGTGTGGAAGCGGCTATTAAAAGAGCCATGGGAAAAGACACTAGCAACTACGAAGAAATTTTATACGAAGGTTATGCCCCACATGGCGTGGCTTTATTAGTAGAAACAGCTACCGACAATCATGTAAGAACAGTGGCCAATGTAAAAAGTCATTTCAATAAAGGACATGGTACTTTAGGTAATTCAGGAAGTGTAAGTTTTCAATTTAAAAAAATGGGTGTATTTAATTTAAAACCAGATGGTTTAAATATGGACGACCTAGAATTAGATTTAATTGACCATGGCTTAGATGAATTAGGAGAAAGTAACGACGACAATGGAAATGCAATAATTGTACTTCGTTGCGCCTTCACCGACTTCGGAAATTTACAAAAAGCATTAGAAGATAAAAGCATTCAACCCATTAGTGCAGAACTTGAGTGGATTCCTACTACCACTGTGCCTGTTACAGATGAACAAGCTGAAGATATTAGTAAATTAATTGAAAGATTAGAGGAAGACGAAGATGTAAACAAAGTATTCCATAACATGGGGTAATCGAAATATGCGAATTATTCAAACCATATTATTAGCAGGCTTTCTTTTACCAATAATAAAAGATACTAGCCAATTGAAACCCAACTATTATAGTCTTAGTGCAGATTTAAAATTGGCACCCAATTACTATACCACCAAAACAGGATTTTTTTGCAATACCGAAAGAGTATTAGAAAAAAGAACAAAGCTGGCGGTAAAATTTAGATTGGGATCGGTAGAACAAACGCAGAAATTAGAAGGCTATAATTTATCTAAAAACACACAGCATTAGATTAGATTAGATTGGATTAGTATCAATAGCTTAGTCTAAGCTATTCGCTCAAATACTCTCTCATCTATTCACTCATCATCTCATTGATGACATTTATAATTTCCTCTGTATTCGGTTTAGAGAAATAATCTCCATCGCTTCCAAAAGCAGGGCGGTGTGCTTTTGAACTGAGTGTACGAGCCGCTACATCCAACCAACGGTAGCCTCCTTGTATTTCAATTACCTGTTGGTACATATAAGCACTTGCACCACCTGGCACATCTTCATCTACAAATAAAATTCTATTGGTTTTCTTTAAAGAGGCCACTATTTGATGGTTAATATCAAAGGGTAACAAAGTTTGTACATCTATAATTTCACAATCAATGCCCATGGTTAATAATCTTATAGCAGCGTCTTCCACAATTCTTAAAGTAGAACCATAAGAAACAATAGTTACATCCTCCCCTGCTTTTAAAATTTCTGGCTTGCCTAATGGCACAGTGAATGCAGTGATATTCGAAGGCATTATTTCTTTTAAACGGTAGCCATTCAAACACTCAATTAATAAAGCAGGGTCATTGCCTTTTAATAATGTATTATACATACCCACTGCTTGCACCATATTTCTTGGCACACAAACAAACATACCTCTTAGTGCATTTACAATAACACCCATGGGTGAACCACTGTGAAATATCCCTTCCAAACGGTGTCCTCTGGTTCTAATAATTACGGGACTACTTTGTATACCATTGCTACGGTAGTGAATAGTGGCAATATCATCACTCAAAGTTTGAAGCCCATATAATAAATAATCCAAGTATTGTATTTCTGCAATAGGTCTTAAACCACGAAGCGCCATACCATGGGCCTGTCCCATAATAGATTGTTCTCTTATACCTGTATCAAAAATTCTATCTACGCCATGTTTATTTTGAAGTCCAGCAAAGCCTTGATTCACATCTCCAATTCCACCTAAGTCTTCTCCAAAAGCATAGACCAATGGGTTTTCTTCAAATAATTTATCAAAATAATGATTCAATACTTCATAGCCATTGATTGTTTGCACTTCAGTGGCATATTCAGCTTCCACCACAGAAACATTCAAAGCACTCTTAGGGCCTTCGTTGTATAAATGCTTACTATAAAAAGGCGCTTCTACCTCATTGTATTTTACTAAAAAAGATTGTATCGCAGCTGCGTTACTATGTGTTGGAATTTTTTCCAATATTAAATTAACAGTTCTAAAAATATCTCTTTTTAATGGTTCTTTACTTTGTACTAATTCTTGTAAAAAACTATTTGCAATATTTAAATCCGTTTCGTTTAAACCTTGATGCACTAATGCGACTGCTTCTTTGATTTTTTCTTTAATGGGTGAAATATACTTTTCCCATGCAGCTAATTTATCGGCACGCACTAATTGCTTTGCTTCATTTTCTACTTCTTGTAATACTTCATCGGTAGCTAGTTCGTTGGCAATTAGCCATTCTCTCATTTGCTTATTGCAATCCCAATTTCTTTCCCATTCTAATCTTTCTAAAGGCTTGTACCTTTCATGACTACCACTGGTTGAATGGCCTTGCGGCTGCGTTAATTCTTGTACATGAAATACAACAGGGGTATGTGTTTGTCTTGTATAGCGAATACCTTCTTCAAAAGTTTCACATAAGGCAGCATAGTCCCAGCCTTTCACTGTATATACTTTTATACCGTTGGTATTTTTTTCTTTTTGAAAACCTTTCAATACTTCAGAAATAGAACCCTTAGTAGTTTGCAAAGCAATAGGTACAGAAATACCATAGCCATCATCATATACAAAAACAGCTAAGGGCACTTGTAAAACGCCGGCTGCATTAATAGCTTCCCAAAAATGTCCTTCGGAAGTACTAGCATCACCAATGGTACAAAAACAAACTTCATTACCATTATTACTTAAATGTTGAAAGGCCTTTTTGTTTTTTGCATTTCTAAAACAATTGGAAGCAAAGGCCAAGCCTAGACCACGCATCATTTGTCCTGCAGTAGGTGCAATATCTGCAGAAACATTATAGCTTTGTGTTAATTCATTCCAATCTCCTTTTTCATTTACAAATGCAGTGGCAAAATGCGCATTCATGTTTTTACCGCCACTAAAGGGATCGTTATAAACATCAGAATATAATTGTGAAAAATAATCTTCGACATTGGCTACCCCTAAAGCAAACATAAACGTTTGGTCTCTGTAATAACCACTTCTAAAATCGCCTTTTTGAAAAAATTTAGAAAGTGCAATTTGTGCTACTTCTTTCCCATCTCCGAAAATGCCAAACTTGGCCTTCCCTGTTAAAACTTCTCTT
The DNA here is from genome assembly GCA_937911175.1 of uncultured Sediminibacterium sp. Classification (GTDB taxonomy): domain Bacteria; phylum Bacteroidota; class Bacteroidia; order Chitinophagales; family Chitinophagaceae; genus Sediminibacterium. The sequence continues at coordinate 11,079 of CALDSE010000026.1, read as the reverse complement.
CTTCCCAATAAGCTTACTTCCCTACTCATTATGGCCAATTTATAGTCGGCGATAACGGAGTTCCGAAATGCCTCAAAAGAGAGCATGTCTTGGGCAGATACAGCTTCAAGGGTGGATTCCATAGGACAAAAATAGGGGTCAGAATGCATAAAAAGTACATTCATAACTAAAATCAGCTAATTAGTGAAAATTCAATAAATTCGTAAGCCTATTTGGGCAAAAAAGCAGTAAAAATCAAACAAACAATTACCCTAAAACCTTATACTATGAAAACCAGATTACTCATTCTAAGTTTACTATTTGCAGCCACTAGTTTTGCACAATCAGCTATCAAGTTCAATCAAACTAGCTATAACTATGGCAAAATAAAAAAGGGCGTACACAAGTCGGTTATTTTCAGCTATACCAATGAATCTGCTAAACCAGCCGTGATAGAATTTGCCACAGCAGAATGCGGATGTACTAAACCCGAGTATAATCAAAGCCCTATTTTAAAAGGACAGAAAGGCAGTATTAAAGTAACCTATACAGCACCTTTTGAAGGCGCATTTAAAAAAAGAGTCTCTGTTAAATTCGCTGGTGAAAAAGCAGTAACCGAATTAGTATTGGAAGGAGAAGTAGTATCATAATAAAAATTTACTCCATAAAAAAACCCTCTACCAATTTTTCGGCAGAGGGTTTTTTATTTCTTATCTAGTAAGTTAACAATAGACTAGTCAACATCCCAGAAAATACGTGTAGCTAAAGGATCGATTGTTCCTTGTGCATTTACGTTTGCACCATTAGAACCTAATTCAGTTCCTGGATACCATAAACGTAATGGACGAGATGTACCTACATAGTTTTTTGAGTTAGGAGTAACTGGATAGTTATTCTTACGATACTCAGACCATGCTTCTAATCCATTGAAATAACCAAGTGCTACCCATTTTTGGTAAGCAATTGTATTTAATTTATTAGTAGAGGCAGTAAAATCACAATCTTGCATACCGTTGGTTACTAAAGCAGTCACATTAGCTGTGCTTGCTCCAATAGCGCGGAAGTTTTGTTTTACTCCTTCCTCATAGTATGATTGAGCAGTTCCTGTTAAGTTTACAGAAGAACCATAACGTTGCTTCGCTTCTGCTAAACAGAATTGAACTTCAGCTGCAGTCATAATAATAATAGGTCTGTTGTATTGACCTCTTACTAATAAGACAGGACCTACTGCAGAACTAGCTCCAGGTAAATATCCTGAACTTGAACCAAAAGGTATACCAATATAGTTAGCTGCAATTTCAGGCTTAACACTCACCCCTGGATTCGCTAAATCTTCATTACCTGGCGCATAAGCAAAACGCTTTAAGCGGAAAGTATCTGCATTTTTAATCAATTCCTTGACCATGAAATCGGTAATTCTAGGCCAGTTATTATTACCTACTCTAGCACCTGTTTCAGTATAACCATAAGTGTTATAGATTGGGTTAATTTGACCAGCTGAAGCAACATAACCAGGGTTTGCACCTACTTCAGCTCCAGTAATAAAACCAGAACCTTCAGTGACGATTTTGTTAATCTCAGCAGTAATATAAGCATCTGTTCCGCTTACTCTTGACTGACGCATTAAAATACGCAATTTCATAGAGTTTGCGAATTTGATCCAACTTGAATTGCTTCCTTTGAAAACGATATCAGAACCTGAGTAAGTGCTCGCAAAAGTATTTGCTTTTAAGTCCTTAATAGCATCATCTAATAAAACAATCAAGCCTTGGTAAACCGCTTTTTGATCATCAAATTTAGGCGCTAAGACGCTTACCCCTTTTAAAGCTTCCGAAAAAGGAATATTACCATATAAGTCTACCAATTTTTGGTAGTTATAAGCCTTCATTACTTTAGCCGGACCTTTTAAATATTCTTGACTATACTTTGAAGCATTGTCAATTACATACTGATAATCATAAAGGTTATCATAAGTTGCATCCCAATAGTTAAAGTCAACATTGGTAAAAGCATAAGAGAATAAAGTAGTACTAATGATATAACCATTGGATTGAGTCCAATGACCAGACCAGAACATACCTACTTCATTAGGAGACACCATGCTTGCAGCAGAAGTGTTCAATGCATTCGCTAAAACGTATGCAGGAGTTGCGGTTGGAAGTGAGTTAGGGTTGGTATTGACATCGAGATAGTCTTTTTTACAACCTGTTCCCACAAGTACCAAAAACGCGGCGATATATAATTTATTTAGTTTCATATCTAATGTTTTAGTGTGTGGTTATTAAAAAATAAAATTTATATTAACACCAAATTGACGAACTGGAGGCGTTTGCAAGGTATTAGAAATACCTGAACCGTTTCCTGCTGTATAACTGAACTCTGGGTCAGTAAATTGGTTTTTGCTGTCAACAATGGTGAATACATTTCTACCGTATAATGCTACGTTAGCTGCACTGAAAATTTTTGTTTTCTTAACCATTGCACTTGGTAGTGTATAAGATAAATTTACATCTCTTAATTTAATAAACCAGGCTGGTGTAACGAAGTTTTCCGCAATCAAACGGTAGTTGTTCACCCAAAGCGCATACTCTGGTTCACGAACTTTAATCGTTGTATTAGGAACATCTTTTCCAGATACTGGATCTATAAAATAAGAATTTTGGAAGATTTGGTCTGTTCTATCTGAAGTCCAAGCACCAGAACCTGTGAAGGTCATTTGACGACCAAGGTCAGCATACATTACGTTGCCGCCGCCACGGTATTCAAAGTTAAATGCTAAACGGAAATCATTGTAAGTGAAAGTAGAACCTAATCCCACCATATCACGTGGAAGTGTACCACCACGAGATTCTAGAGTAGTATTTTGAACTGGGTAACCAGTTGTAGGGCTTACTCTTCTCATACCAGAACCATCTTTTGAATAAAAATAACCAGTGGTTTTAAGTATTGGGAAACGTTCTCCTTTGATAATGTTTGAAGTAGCGTAAGAGTACCCGCCATAAACGAATTGAGTAATACCTGGGAATAAATCAACCACTTTGTTGTCGTTGAACGAATATCTTAGATTCACATCCCATTTGATTTTTGTCTCACGTAATACTTGCACTTTTAAGTCTGCTTCATAACCCCAGTTGTCTACTTGACCTACGTTAATTAACAAGTTAGAGAAACCTGTTGAATTAGGTACTTTTACTGTTATTACTTGACCAATTGAATTTTGCTTATATAAAGAAACATCTAAGTTTACTCTGTTTTTAAACATACTTAACTCAGCACCTATTTCCATAGAGGTAACAAACTCTGGTTTTAAATTGGCATCAGGTAAAGTATTTCCTACTGTTAATCCTACGTTATTTCCATAAGGGAAATTCGCACCATTATTGTAAGAAAGATCTAAACCATATAAAGGAATATTGTCATTACCGTTTTTGTTATAAGAAGTACGCAATTTAGCATAGTTCAAAGTATTGCCCTTTAAAGCAGGAAAGGCGTCTGTTACAACAAAAGCTAAGGCAGCTCCATAATACAAATAAGAATATTGATCTGCGGCTCTTGTTTGTTTGAAAAAACGTGATGTTGCATCATAACGAGCAGTCAAGTTTAAGTTTAACCACTCCATGTTTTTCACATTCGTGTTTAAATCGGCATAGTAACCAAACCTACGTTCTGTAGTATTTGATTCACCACCTCCTAAATTACCTTGTCTGTTAGATACGTTGTAAACATCAGGTACCACAATTGAACTAGAAGAAACGTTGATTGATTTTGTATAGCGTTGGTAGATACTATAACCTAAAGTCAATTTATTTTGAACATTAGCGATATCTTTTTGAATACGCGCTTGGAATTCATTGTTGACTACGTTCTCAGTAGAAGAATAATCAGACACAGCGCCTAAGATATCTCCGATAGCACGGTAGATACCAGGATAGTCATCATAACTCTGCCATGGTGCAGGAATATCTGCATCATACTTAGCCCAGTCGGTATAGTTAAACTTCTCAGTAGTGTTTTTACCTGTACGAGAGTTATTCATAATACCTAATCTGTTATAAAGTTGCAACCAAGGAAGCGCACGATAAGTGATATCGAAGTTTCCAGAGATGTTGGCATCTTTATATTTTGCACGCTGAATATCTTTATTGAAATAAGGGTTATTATAATAGTCATTATAGTAACCATTCGGATTCGCAAAAGGATTTGTTCTCCAGTTTCTCATCGTAGTTAAATCTACCCAAGAAGCAGTATTGATGATATCATTTTGGAAATCTGAATTGGTTCTGTCAAAATAGGCTTGAGTTAATGCAGCATTAAAGCTGGTAGATATTTTACCATACTCCTTACTTGATTTAACACGAACACCTGTTCTATCACTTAAATCACCAGGAATAATACCATTGATTTTATTATTCTCCACTGATAAGTAAAAACTAGATGTTTCGTCACCACCTTGGAAACTAGCTTGATGATTTTGAGAGATACCCATATCGAAGCTATTCAGACGAACATTTGGAACGTCTGCATAAGGAATGATTAGAGCAGATCCATCTTCTAACATACGACCCGCAATACGTCTACTTCCATCATAAGCATCACCATATTGTTGGTTTTCATAAGAACGCCAGTTTTGCTTCGCACGGCTTAATGCACTAGGATCATAACCAGCTTGGCCAAATGAAAGAGGATAATACTGAGAACCAGAACCATATTTATTTTGAAAGGCAGGCAAGAAACTTACTTGTTCTATGTTGGTCGTATTTGAGTAAGCAACTTTTAATTTTCCTTTAGCACCTTGTTTAGTGGTAATAACTAAGGCACCGTTTACACCCGCAGAACCATACAATGTTGCCGCTTGACCGCCCTTAAGGACAGACACGTTTTCAACATCAATAGGATTGATAAGTGCTAAAGCAGTTGCGGTAGTTTGCATACCATCAATAACTACTAAGGCTTCGTTGTTTCCAGTTAATGAACGATAACCACGTAAAACCACTTTCACTGCAGGGTCAACGCTGTTATTCACAGTATAGACAGCCAAACCAGAAACCTTACCCGCAAGGGCTTGTGTTAACTGAGGTGAGCGACCTACTGTAATTTCTTCACTTGTAACTTTAGCATAAGAATACCCGATTTCTTTTGATTTCTTACGGATACCTTGTGCGGTAACTACTACGTCTTCAAGTTCATCTGCTTGACGATTCAAAGTAATGCTTAAGGCAGTTGCAGTTGCTCTCACTTCTGTTGAAGCGAAACCAGTGGCACTTACTTGCAAAGTTGCGTTTGCAGCAGCATTAATTTTGAAGTTACCTTGTTCATCAGCCACTACAGCTGAGGCTTGGCCCTTTACTTTAACTGTTGCATAAGAAACAGCTACGCCTTTGTCATCTTTCACCGAACCGGTTACAGAACGAACTTGAGCATTTGCTGTTATCAAACTGCATAACACAGCTAAGAAGAGCGAGGATAGAATTTTCTTCATTTGCTTAAATTTTAATTTGCTTAGGTAGAAAGCTACGAAATATTTCTATGAATGTTAAGGAATAGTTAAGAAATCTTTAAAAAATTTTAAACAAAATTTAATTTAGCCTATTTTTTAATTATAAAATAGTTATTTATATATTATAATTTATTTATATAATATAGGCTAAAATCTAGTATGCTAAACTGTTTTTTTCAATAAGCCTAGCCAATTACCATGCATGATTTTTTGACAATCCTGCTGCGAATAACCACGCTTCAAAAGTAGGTTGGGAATTTTTTGCAAATCGGCAATAGTGTCAATATCATAAGGGCATTGTTCTTTACCAAAGGCACCATCTAAATCGGTGCCAATGCCAATATGATTTGTATTTCCAGCTAAAGAACAAATATGATCTATATGATTAATTATTTTTTCAATATTACAATTTGTATTTGTTGGAGTGGAGACGCCTCTTTCCCAATTGGGTACAATCATCCATGCATCAAATGCCGCACCTATGACAGCTTTTTTTTCAATGAGCGCTTTAATCATATCATCACTTAGTTGTCGGTTATGATTCACTAGTGACCTACAATTATGATGACTTGCCCAAATGGTGCCATTAAATATTTCAAGTGCTTCCCAAAATGCTTCATCACATAAGTGCGTGACATCTAAAATCATATTTAAAGAGTCCATCTCTTTAATTAAATCCTTGCCTTGCTCATTTAATTTACTATTGGCATTGGTGCCATGTGCATACCTGCCTGGTCCATAGTGCGCAGGTCCTACTGCTCTTAGTCCATAATTGTAAGCTGTATGTAAGTAATCAATATTTACCAAGGAATCGGCGCCTTCTAAACTAAGAATATACCCAATTGGTTTTTTATCATTAGGCAAACCATTATTCCATGCTAATATATGCGCGTCTAATGCTTGCCTGTTTTTTATTTGAACCATTTCTCCTTCAGCTTCCATTGCATGGTACCATGCTAATTGAACTTGTGTATGCGCCCAGGCTTGTTCTGCTGTTTGCCATCCCTTTATACCTGTGCCGGGTGTTTCTACCCTTGCAATTTGAGTGGCTACTACTAATCCAATATTTCCTTGTCTAAGTTGTGGAAGTGAAACAGTACCATTGGCTCTATCTGGTTTATCAGTCATGCCTTTTTCTAATTGCCTTAATACAGGAACCGATTTTCTTAAATCGCGATCCCATTCAACGGCATTCATGGCTAAATCTAAATGAGCATCTATTATAAACATTTTGAAATACTATTATAGATTAAATAGTAATTTTTCTTTTTCTAGCTACTACTTCCCACTCATCCACTACTTTATTATTATTTACAATAAGAGCGTTATCATATAAAGCAACAGTAGGGCATATATGCACAGGCACTCCGTACCAAACATCTCCTACTTTATACTTTGAAGCGTCTTGTACTTTTACCACTAAATGTTCCTCGCTCTGACCCACAGGTTCAGCATCGGGTGCATTTAAAAAATGTACTCTAGGCATAGGATTTTCTGCTGCCACTGCTTTATGTCCTAAATCGGTACAAAGCGTATGCTCATCAATAATGGAAATAATTCTTGTAACCACTAATGCTGCAAATTCAAAAGGCAAATCGGGGAATAAATTTTTATAGCCCCAATCCCAAAAAACAAAAGTACCTGGACTTACTTGAACATCCTTTCTTTTAATATGTGCTGAAAAAGAACAAGAGCCTGCTACAATAAGTTCTAATTTACTTGAAGTACTGGCTTCGATATTTTTTCTAAGCTGGTCTGCATTTTCAAATGCAGCATCGGCTTGCGCGTTTCTAGAACTTATATTGGTTTCTCTAATATGCCCATCGTAACAATGTAGCCCAATAATTTTAATATTAGAAAGAGATGCAGCTGCTTTAAATAATGTGGTGGCTTTATCTGTTATAATACCAGAACGGTTCATACCAATATTAACATCCATGTAAACATCTATTTTCAAACCTGCTTCTCCAAATAAGTTTGAAACTGAAGTCGCTGTTTCAATATTATCTATTAAGCAAGAAAATTTTGTTCCAGGAAAACTTTTAATAAGAGCAACTAGCCTGTTTAATTTAGGGCCCATTAACTGGTGTGCAATTAATACATTATGCGCTTTCAATAGGCCCAACATTTCAGCTTCTGCAATAGTGGCGCACTTGTAATGACGAATGCCTTCATCCATCATCATTTGACATACTTCGGCAATCTTATTGGTTTTAACATGGGGCCTTAACTGGTCTACATTACCCCCTACCATTTTAATAAGACTATCAATATTCTCTTTGGCTCTTGAGGCGTATACAATTAAAGAAGGCGAATCTATTTTTTCTATTGTGTCAATTTCATACCAATGCATAAATACTATTTTTTAATTTAGTTCGAACATCGCTTCAATTTCCACTGGAATATTTCCAGGAAGCGAGCCCATGCCTACCGCACTTCTTACACCCACCCCATTATCTGGCCCCCAAATAGCAGCAAATAATTCACTGCAACCATTAATAATATAAGGATGCTTTTCAAAATCGCTGGTGCAGCTTACCATGCCTAATACTTTTATAACTCTTTTGATTTTGTCAAGCGAACCTAAATTTGCTTTGATAGTAGCTACAATAGCAAGGCCTACTTGTCTTGCAGCTAGCTTTCCTTCTTCCATGGTCATATTATCGCCCACTCTTCCAATAATAAGTGAGCCATTTTCTTGTACTGGACCATGTCCAGAAACAAAACAATGATTACCATCTACTAATAAAGGCTTGTATACACCTAGTGGTTTTGGGGCTGGTGGTAAAACCAATCCTAATTTTGCAAAATTTTCTTCGGGAGTACTCATAATTGTATTTTTTAATTATATAAAATAGTTTAAAACAAAAACACCTACTAAGCCTACCACAGAAACAATGGTTTCCATAGTGCTCCAAGTTTTAAATGTTTCTTTGACCGTTAAGTTAAAGTATTCTTTAAACATCCAAAAACCTGGATCATTTACATGGGAGAAAAAAACACTACCCGCCCCAGTGGCAAGAACCATTAAACAAGGATTCACTCCACTACTAGCAATTAAAGGCGCCACAATACCCGCTGTAGTTAAACCCGCCACCGTTGCAGAGCCAATACTTACTCTTAATATAGCTGCAATAAGCCAGGCTAACAATAAAGGATGTAAGGATAAATTTGTCAATGGCTTAATAAGTTCAATACTCATGCCTGTATCTAATAATATTTGTTTTAAAGCCCCTGCCCCTGCAATAATGAGTAGAATACTAGATACTTCTTTCACCGAATCGCCAATGGGGCCCATCATATTTTTAATGGTTTTACCTTGCGCTATACCTAGTGTATATAATGAAATTAAAAAAGAGATAAGCATGGCTACAGAGGGGTCGCCAATAATATGTATTATTTGGGTGGCAGTATTATTCTCTGTTTGCGTTAAACTAATAATAGTATCTAAGCCAATTAATAAAACGGGTAAAAAAGCAGCCATTAAACTAGCGCCCATACTTGGCGATTGCTCCTCTGAAATAGTAGCACTTGAAAAAATAGCCAATGGCTTGGCAGTATACTTTTTTAAAGTAACAGAAAAAATGGGGCCTGCAATAATAATGGTAGGAATAGCAATGATGATACCATAAAAAAGTGTAAGTCCAATATTGGCATTGAATTGTTCTGCCAAAGCAACAGGAGATGGATGCGGTGGCAAGAAACCATGCGTAACAGATAATGCCGCTAAAGTAGGCAGGCCTAAATACACTGCAGGTAAATTATATCTTGCGGCAACTGTTATTACTAATGGAACTAATAATACAAAGCCTACGCCATAAAATAAAGGAATGCCTACAATAAATGCCGTGAGCACCAAGGCCCACTGAATATATTTTGTGCCAAATAACTGAATTAAACCAGTTGCAATTTTATTGGCAGCGCCACTATCTGCAATCAGTTTTCCTAGCATAGCACCCACACATAAAATAATCATTAACGACCCCACCACATCGCCAATACCTTTTTGAATAGAACTCATTAAAGCGGTAACAGCCATGCCTTTTACTAAGCCCGTAATAATACATACTATTAAAAAAGAAATAAATGGATGCAGTTTAACTACTGTAATAAGTAGTACTAGAAAAACAACAGCAAATAATAGCAATAAAAGTGTCATGAGTTAATTATAGCTTAGTTCGAAAGGTAGATAAGACTAATTTTAAAGCGTTTTTATCATTATGTTTTTAAAATAAATAGGTGCACCTGCATGCTTGCCCTGCAATCCTATATAACCATGCAAACCCAAAGTAGACATAGGATTATACAACCAAGCCGGTACTTTTGTACCGTCTGGATTTATTTTACTAGAAGTAAAATCGTCCATATTACATTCATTCACTAATGTACCATTCAATTCTATCTTAATATTTTTACCAATACATGTAATGGTAAAATGATTCCACTCACCTGGTCTTTTTAAACTTTTATTGGTGGCTGGCTTATGACCAAAAATGGCGCCACACTGCCAGCTAGCAACTGCCTTGCCCCACCTTGGAGAATAGTCATCGGCAATTTGTATTTCCACTGAATGGGGTATCCATTCTATTATATCTGTGGCATGCACTATTACGCCACTATTCGTTCCATCTGCGTTTTGAAAATCTAAATCTAAAATAAAATCATCGTACATGTCTTTACTCCAAATAGCGGAGTCCTGAGAAGCTGTTAAGACCCCACTTGAGTCTTTCCAAATGGCTGGATCAAATTGAGCAGTTTCTAAATTTTTTCCAAATAAACTTTTCCAACCTTTTTTATTTGTGTTGGGATAATTATTTTGAGCATACCCGTTTGAGTTAGATAAAATAAATAGAGCAAATAGGAAATAAAAGAAAATTTTCATTTTAATTTTTTTATTAGCAACTTTTATAAAATACAGGTGGATTCTCTTCCAATAATGCTTCAATTTTTTTAGCAGTACTAGTTATAGACAGGCCACCCAAGTTCGTGCAACGTAAGGTATGATGAATTTGATCGCCCACGGCTTTCATTGTGTCTATTACTTCGTCTAATGGAATAAGATGCTCGTAATTAGATAAGGCCATATTTGCGCAAGAAATAGCATTGGTTGCTGCCATCACATTTCTACCAAGACAAGGCGCTTCCACTCTATTGCCAATAGGATCACAAATAATACCTAAGGAATTTTGTAAGGCTAAAGAGGCAGCCGCAATAGATTGCTCTAATGTTCCTCCCTTCATTTCTACAAGTGCCGCTGCAGCCATACCACCTCCTGAACCAGTTTCGGCCATACAGCCACCCACTTCTGCAGCAAATGTAGCATGCGCTGCAATAAACACACCTATAAGACCAGCCGACAACATGGCTTTTATAATAGCTTCTTCATTATTATTAATACAATGTGCAGTTCCAAAAACTACGCCTGGCAAACCACCACAAGAGCCTGCTGTAGGAGCTGCCACTATAACACCCATAGAACTTTTTACTTCCATAATAGCAGACACATACATAATAGTTGTATTAAGCACATCACCTCCTATTAATTCATTTGCATCGTATGTTTTTTTAAACTGCGGCGATTGACTTCCTAAAATTCGATCCTT
>CALDSE010000025.1 GCA_937911175.1 uncultured Sediminibacterium sp. | reverse complement strand
ATCCAATGAGGATCCACTGCCACATCTGAATTTAATAAAACATAATAATCGGCTTTTACTTTTTGTAAAGCCCAATTATAGCCACCTGCAAAACCTTCGTTTGTATTATTCGTAATTATTTTAACTGCAGGAAATTTTTCTTTAACGAGAGAAGTAGAATTGTCTGAAGAACCATTATCAGCCACCACCACTTCAAAGTTTTCATACTGAGTAGCTAAAACAGATGGCAAGAATTTTTCTAAATAACCGGCCCCGTTATAATTTAATATGACTATAGAGACAAGCGGTTTCAATGTAATTGTTTTTGCGAATGTAAGCCCAAAATACGGCAATTTGAAGTAAAAAAACTAACTTAGCCTTATGAACACAGGAAGTTTTTTACATAGAAACCTAGATTTACTCAATCATCCCTTGGGGTAGTTTAACCACCTCCTATTTTTTTGTATGCAAGCTAAATTCATTTTTCGCATTTGTATACAGTTTTCAGATCAATATAATTTCCATTCATTTAATTTAAAGAAATGACTCATTCAACAGTTAGTTCTAATGCTGCTAAATATTTAGCATTGGAAGAACAATACGGCGCTCATAATTACCACCCACTTCCAGTAGTATTGGAAAGAGGAGAAGGTGTTTATTTATACGATGTAGATGGTAAAAAATACTTCGATTTTCTAAGTGGTTATTCTGCCGTAAATCAAGGGCATTGTCATCCAGCTATTATTGAAGCTTTACAAAAACAAGCCAGCAAACTCACCTTAACTTCTCGCGCTTTTCATAATAATTTATTGGGAGAGTATGAAAAATACATCACCAACTATTTTGGATACGATAAAGTACTTCCCATGAATACAGGTGTGGAAGGCGGAGAGACGGCTATTAAATTAGCACGTCGTTGGGGATATAATGTAAAAGGTATTGCTGAAAATAAAGCCAAAATAATTTTTGCTGAAGGTAATTTTTGGGGACGCACACTAGCAGCCATTTCATCTTCTACCGACCCGAGTAGCTTTAAAGGTTTTGGTCCTTATATGCCAGGCTTTGGTTTAGTACCCTATAATGATTTAGTGGCGCTTGAAGAAGCATTAAAAGATAAAGAGGTGGCTGCATTTATGGTAGAGCCTATTCAGGGCGAGGCGGGTGTAGTCATTCCCGATGATGGTTATTTAAAAGCAGTGCGTGATTTATGTGACAAGTACAATGTTTTATTTATTGCAGATGAAATTCAAACTGGTTTAGCCAGAACTGGAAAGATGCTAGCCTGCGATCATGAAAATGTTAAGCCCGATATTTTAATTTTAGGAAAAGCATTAAGTGGTGGTACGCTTCCTATTTCTGCAGTACTTGCTAACAATGAAATTATGATGCAAATTTTACCAGGCGAACATGGTTCTACCTATGGTGGAAATCCATTGGCATGCGCAGTGGCTATAAAATCTTTAGAAGTATTGAAGTCGGAGAAGATGGCAGAGAATGCTGAAAAAATGGGAGAAAGATTAAGAGCAGGACTTGCGAATTTACATTCTCCGTTTATTACTACCATTCGCGGTAAAGGTTTATTAAACGCCATTGTGATAAAACATGAGAACCCGGATGCAAGTTGGGATTTATGCTTACACTTAAAAGATTTAGGCTTACTTGCTAAACCAACCCATGGAGATAAAATAAGATTTGCACCTCCTTTAATTATAACCGAAAAACAAATTGATGAAGCTATTGCAATTATTGGGGCTGGCTTGAAACTTTTATCTTAGGTAAAAAAGTCATCACTAATATGCCTGCAGAAATTAGTATGCAAGCATATAAGGCCCACTGCTTTTGCGGACACTCTCCCATTAGACAGGTAGACATAATTAAAAAATTTCTATAACTCCATGCCAATAGCATAGCAGCAAATACCATATTAAAACGCTTTGCCCATATAAAAGGTAGCGCAAAAAAAGCTAAAGATATTACTGCGAAAAAACTTAAGAACTTGCCTGCCTGACCAAAACTACTTCCTGCCGGGTCCCATCCTGTAATTGTCCAGTTTCTACTTTCAATAACTACTAAAGGTTGTGTAGTAGTATAAATTAGTAGTAAACAAAGTAAAATGCCGATGGGTTGAGAATATTTCATATAAATTAATTATAGCTTCGATTAGAAAAAGTAAAACCCGTACAAATTGTATGGGTTTTACTTTTTAGTGAGGTCGAGAGCGGATTCGAACCGCTGTGGGAGCTTTTGCAGAGCTCTGCCTAGCCACTCGGCCACCCGACCCTAATCTAGTATGCGAAAATAACGCAAAGAACTTAATTATAAAAGAATTTTACAGCTATTCCTATTTAAACGACATTTGTGTCATAAATGAAACAATATGCAGGCAATTGGCGCATCAGAACTCATCATTAACGACCGCGGAGCCATTTATCACTTAAATGTACGTCCAGAAGAGATTGCGGACACTATTATCACCGTAGGCGACCCTGAAAGAGTTGCAGAAGTGAGTAAATACTTTGACCGCGTTGAACATAAACTAGCGCATAGAGAATTTATTACCCATACCGGTTATATCGGTCAAAAAAGAATTTCAGTGTTAAGCACTGGCATTGGCCCTGACAATATTGATATTGCCTTAAATGAAATTGATGCACTAGCGAATATAAATTTTGATACAAGAAGTATTAATGATCAAAAAAAATCGGTTTCTATTATTCGCATGGGCACTTGCGGCTCTTTGCAAGGCGAAGTAGGTGTGAATGAATTAGTAGCCGGCACCCATGGTTTAGGTATTGATAATGTTTTACATTTTTATGAGAGGGAAAATAACGAAGAAGAAAAAGCCATCTTAGCTGCCTTTGATGAGCATACAAAAATTAGTGCTCATAAAATTCAACCTTATATTGCTTCAGCAAGCGCAGGTTTACTAAAACATTTTACAGAAGGATATAGTCATGGCATTACAGTTACTTGCCCAGGTTTTTATGGCCCTCAGGGACGCATCCTAAGACTTCCTTTAAAAATGCCCAACCTAGTGGATCAAATGACCAGCTTTAAATACGGACAACATAGAATTGCAAATTTCGAAATGGAAACATCTGCTATTTATGGTTTATGTAATTTATTAGGACATCAATGTTTGAGTATTAATGTAATTATTGCTAATAGAGTAAAGAAAGAGTACAGCAAGGATATGGGCAAGGCCGTAGATCATATGATAGAAAAATCATTAGGCATTATTGCAGGCATTTAAAATAGAAATAATAATTTTATCGATAAGTAAACTAAAATGAATATACCCTTTTCAAAATACCAAGGCACACAGAACGATTTTGTAATTATCGATAATCGTTCAGGCAATATCAAATTAAGCGAATCGCAAATTGAATTTATTTGTGATAGAAGAAAAGGCATTGGCGCCGATGGCTTAATGCT
>CALDSE010000024.1 GCA_937911175.1 uncultured Sediminibacterium sp. | reverse complement strand
CTAGACTTGAATTTCCAGCTTTTTCATGCTCACTTGGGTTGGTTTGCTGCAAATCAACTGAAATGTCATTCCTTGTCACCGAAGGAAATGCTGCATTATCACCTGTTCACTCAACCGCTTTTGGGCCTGTTCAATATGATAGTACAACTTAGGTCTATTTTAGTATTCTAGATGTGAGTGATATTTTAACAAAGTAAGTCTATCTGTTTGCAATGAATTCTCATTCCCAATACTGCTACTCACAACTTGTCTCTGTTAATATTCTTCCAAACCCTTGCTTAACTGAAACAGTTACTGCTAATACAGCTATGCCCACCAAAGACACTCAACTCTTCAAAATGCTTGCTGGAGTGCCTACTTTTGTTGTAAATGAAAGTATCAGCTCAAAAACACCCAAGTAAGTTAATTTGGCTGATCGGTTTGTCAAGTCATCATCTCTTGAAATGTGCAAATTAATAAACTTCAAAATTGATAAAGTTCTAAAAGGCCCTAATATCATTTAACCAAATGTGTTCTTAAACCTGTTTTCGATTGATGGTCAAGGGTAATTTAAGATTCTTAAATTTTCAAAAGAAATCCAAAATTTCAGCATTTTCTTCTCTGCTTACAATGGATATCGTTGGTTATAACTACCCACTGCTTTGGTTTAAATAAATATAGCAAAACAAGAACTTAACTTTGATACTTCCCTCATTAATATTGCTCCTTTCTTCAAAAACAAATTAATCAACTAGGTTTACAACTTAACAGACGAGTAATTTGAATATTAAGTTCCAGAAGTTTTGGATTCAAACTCCTTTATCAAGATAGATAAAGTTTCCAGCTCATCCGATTCTTTAGAATTGGGAGTAATGTTTTCTTGCATTAATTTATAAACACGCTCTAATGCAATTTCACACTCATCTTGTGTTTTTATTTGATTTAACATAATTAATAGTTTTTACATAATAAATTTAATCATAATTTGTATTCGGACCTAATCCTTATCCCTAACCCAGCGCCTTACATCATAGATAATAGAGTTAAAGGAATGGTCTTTATCTATCCAATTTAAAAAAGCATTCAGGGCCTTGCCTAAGGGGCTTAAGGTATCGGTTAAACTATTCTTACCTATTACACTACTAATGGTTTCTTTCTTATTGCCAAAATAATAAGTTGTTGGACGCTTAATTAACAAGAGGTCATTTAATAAATATTGCATCATCACATTACCGGTATTGTCTATTGATATAGCCACTTCTAAAAAAAATACACTTAATGTTTTTAGCTTACCAAAAAGTAGTTGTCGTAGCAAGGCATATAAAAATCCAATGGGTGTAGTGAAAATTAATAACAGAATAGCAATACAAAAAAGTAAGAAACTTTTGAATAAACTCATGGTTGGTTCTTTTTTCATAAAAATATTTTTTAGAGCGTTTTCTACTTAGAAAATAGCAGGGAATATTATGTTTATTAAGTTTGCGGTAAATTCATTAGAACCCTTTCTAGTAAAGCATTTAAGGCTACCAAATAAAAGTAAAAATAAAATTTGGAACAGACTATTTTATTTATAAATTCAATGTATAAAAAAGGAAATATGAAAAACAAAGCACTACTTGTAGGTATTAATAAATACCCCGATCCTAGAAATGAATTAAGAGGATGCGTGAATGATATTTTAGAAATGGAGCATTTTATTGCAGAAACAAATAAAGTGTATTCCAAACAAAACATAAAAAAATTGACGAATAAAGAGGCCACTAAAAAAGAAATTATAACGCAATTAAAGTGGTTAATAGAAGGTGCCGAAGCTGGAGACCAGTTATTATTTCATTATAGTGGACATGGAGCACAGGCGCCTACCAAATTTACTTCCTTAGAAAAAGATGGGCTAGATGAAATTATTTGTCCTTATGATTTTGATGGAACTAACAATACTAGTTTAAGAGATAAAGAATTTGCACAGCTATTTGCAGCCATACCCAAGGGCGTGCATTTTGTATGGATATCGGATAGCTGTCATGCCGAGGATTTATCTAGAGACCCTTTTAAGGTAGATGAAGAAGACTTTAATGCAAATAATACCCATTACCGCTTTTTTACAGGGCTAAACCATTTTGAACAAAGTGTAGATGAAGAAGAGCAGAAGTCCGATATTACCATTGGAGGCATTGCTCCCATTATTAACCCACTAAATGGGGCTTTATTAAGCGCTTGCCAGTCACATGAACTAAGTGCCGATACCTATATCAATAATAGGTTTATTGGGGCCTTTACGCATTACTTAATTGAAAACTTAAATAAGTATAGTGGTAATAAAAATATGCGCTCCATTATTGGACTCGTAAATAAGGACCTCGAAAAAAATGGATATGACCAAAACCCTCAAAGCGAGGGGCTGCTAGAGAATAAATTTTTCTTTTTATAAAAATGCTTTTAAAATACAATGAGAGTGAAGAATAAAAAACATATTATGAGAACTAAGCAAATTTATATAGGACTAGTTGTTTTAATGTTGGGAGTTTTTGCTGTTGGGGCTGCGCGGGCGCAGCCCCAACAGCCTTCCTATAACCAAGGCCTACTTTCTAAACTTATTGAAATAAAATATACATCGGAACTATATTTAAGTTCAGCATTAAAACAAGGATCAAACAAAGACAGTGCTCTTTCCAACTATAATACCCTTCGCTGGAAACTAGATGGTTTTGTGTATCAATTAAGTGCCGATATGATTGCAGCCAATAGCCCTCGTAAAATGATATTATTAAATGCTTGGTGTTTGGAAGAAAGAAATAATGAAAGGAATGAGAGTGATGTGAGTGATGTGAGTGGTGAGCTTAAAAAGAGTAACCAGCGAAATGACATTAATAAGGCTAACAATTCTGGTAAGAGTCGTAAGAAAAAAATTCAAGTATATGTAAATGCTTTAAATGAAATTGAAAATTTTTATCAAAACCAAATATTACCTTCTTTATACAAAAACAATAAAACAATTAATCTCAGCACCAATGTGTTTTATTTATTAAAGGACTCTTATACCATAGTAAACGCCATTAGTAATATGAAAACAGAAAAAACCATGGCACTTATTGAGCTATTGGATCATACAAGGTTACTAAGCCCTGGGGAATTGACGAAGCAGGTAAAGTAAATCAAAAAAAGGAAATGTGTATAGAATAAGTCGAATGCGTAAAGCAAGTCTTAGAACTTATCAGCAACTTCAGCAATAGTTCTTCTTATTCCTTCTTTTAAAGTAATAGAAGGCTTCCAGCCTAAATTATTGAGCTTTGTCGTATCCATTAATTTACGAGGGGTTCCATCTAGCCTAGTGGTATCAAATTCAAGAGCGCCAGTATATCCAACTTCAGCGGCAATGATAGTAGCTAATTCTTTAATTGAAACATCTTCGCCCCAACCTATATTTACATGGCCTGCTTGGTCGTAATTTTGTAATAAGAAAAAGCAAGCATCTGCTAAATCATCTACATGCATAAACTCACGACGAGGGGTGCCCGTTCCCCAAATAGTTACAGTAGGTTCATATTTCTTATTTGCTAAAATAATACGTCGAATTAATGCAGGAAGTACATGAGAATTTTCTGGATGGTAATTATCATTGGTGCCATATAAGTTAGTAGGCATAGCAGAAATATAATTACAACCATACTGAGCCCTGTAACTATCACATAATTCAATACCTGCAATTTTTGCAATTGCATAAGGCTGATTAGTTGGCTCTAAACACCCACTTAATAAATATTCTTCTTTTAATGGCTGTGGAGCTAGTTTTGGATAAATGCAAGAGGACCCTAAAAATAATAACTTCTTTACTTTATACAAATAGGCTGCATGAATAATATTAGCCTCCATCATTAAATTATCATAAACAAATTCAGCACGGTAAGTATTATTTGCATGAATGCCCCCTACTTTAGCTGCTGCTAGAATAACTATATCTGGCTTTTCTAAATCAAAGAATTTATTAACCGCTTCTTGATTTCTTAAATCTAATTCTTTCGAGCTACGTGTAATAATATTTGAATAACCACTAGCAAGTAATTTTCTCTCAAGTCCAGACCCCGCCATTCCTCTATGGCCAGCTATATAAATTTTATCAGTTAATTCCATAAAGTATTTTAAAAATTACTCCCCTTCTTTAGTAGTTAGATAGCCGTTTTCTTTCAATAATTTTTCTTTCTTAAATAATTCAAGATCACTTGCTACCATTTCTTTTACAAGTGCAGGTAAATCATATTTAAGTACCCAGCCTAATTTAGTTTTTGCTTTTGTTGCATCTCCGATTAGTAAATCTACTTCGGTAGGCCTAAAATATTTAGGATCTACTTTTGCTACTGTTTGATTTACCTTAATGTCATAATTACCATTATTAGCCACCACATATCCTTCTTCTTTATCTCCCTCCCCTTTAAATGCCAATTCAACGCCTAGTTCTTTAAATGCCATAATAATAAAATCACGTATAGTGGTTGTAATGCCAGTAGCTAAAACAAAATCTTCTGGCTTCTCTTGTTGTAGCATTAAATACATTCCTTCAACATAATCTTTAGCATGGCCCCAATCACGTTTTGCATTAAGGTTACCAATATAAATACAATCTTCTAAGCCTAATGCAATGCGTGCAGTGGCTCGCGTAATTTTACGAGTTACAAACGTTTCCCCTCTTAAAGGGGATTCATGGTTAAATAAAATACCATTACAAGCAAACATATTGTATGCTTCGCGGTAGTTCACAGTAATCCAGTAAGCATATAATTTAGCTACTCCATATGGAGATCGCGGGTAGAAAGGCGTAGTCTCCGACTGTGGCACTTGCTGCACCAAGCCGTATAACTCAGAAGTAGAGGCTTGATAAAATTTAGTTTTAGTTAATCCCAATAAACGCATTGCCTCCAAAATTCTTAATGTTCCAATTCCATCAGCATTGGCAGTATATTCAGGAGTTTCAAAACTTACTTGCACATGGCTCATTGCTCCTAGGTTGTAAATTTCATCGGGTTTAACCTCTTGAATAATACGAATTAGATTAGTGCTATCAGTTAAATCACCATAATGTAAATGAAGATGTCTGTCTGGAATATGAGGATCCTCGTAAATATGGTCAATTCTTTGAGTATTGAATAAAGAAGACCTACGCTTTATGCCATGCACTTCATATCCTTTACTCAATAAAAGCTCGGCCAAATAGGCGCCATCTTGACCAGTTATACCAGTTATAAGGGCTTTTTTCATTATTTTAATTGTATAACAAATTTAGCAAATATTAAACAAAAATGAACAATCAAATGTGGCTAATAGGCGTAATTCAATTTTAAAATAAAAAACTTAAG
>CALDSE010000023.1 GCA_937911175.1 uncultured Sediminibacterium sp. | reverse complement strand
TGTATACAGCGGGGAATTGTATATTTTGAGAAACAGTCAATCTATTGTCGTTCTGAAAACTATTTATTTTTCCATAACCAAAATCAAATAGTGTTTTATCAATATCAAGGTTGCTCTTTTTTAAAGCTTGATAATAGTTCACCTGCATTGAACTTGCTTTTAAAGAAGCATTATTTTGAATGGCGCTATCGATAGCTGCATTTAAACTTATTCTATTTTGTCCTGAAGCAGTTGAAGAAAATAAGATAGTTGTTAAAATAACTAAACTAACTGAACTAACATTTTTATTCATTTTTAAATATTGAGTTCCTTTTTCAAAAAGTAAATACATCACAGGTAAAACAAAAAGCGTTAGCATGGTAGATATAATTAAACCGCCAATAACAACGGTGGCTAAAGGTTTCTGCACTTCTCCCCCTGCCCCAGTACTTATGGCCATGGGTATAAAACCTAAGGCAGGCACCAAGGCTGTCATTAATACTGCCCTTAATTTTGACTTAGTAGCGTGTATCACAATTCGAATAGAATCGTGCCATCCTTCTGCTTTTAACCTATTAAATTCAGAGACTAATAAAATGCCATTTAAAACGGCTACTCCAAACAAAGCAATAAACCCTACACCTGCCGATATACTAAATGGCATATCTCTTGCCCACAAAGCAAAAATACCCCCCATCGCTGATAATGGAATGGCCGTATATATTAATAAGCCTTGCTTCACAGAGCCAAAAGCAAAATATAATAATAAGAAAATAAGAAATAAGGCAATAGGAACTACTACACTTAATCTATCTTTTGCAGCTGTCATATTTTCAAAAGACCCTCCATACACGATGGTATACCCTTTTTGTAATTTTAGTTGATCATTAATTTTTGCCTGCAACTCTTTTACAATAGTTTGTACATCTCTTCCAGTAACATTAAAGCCTACTATAATTCTTCTTTTCGTGTTTTCTCTTTGAATTTGATTCACCCCTTCTATTTCTTCAATATTAGCTACATAAGACAAAGGAATTTGCTGCCCTTTGGCCGAGCTTACATATAAATTTTGAATGTCGGTAATACTCTTTCTTGCTTCACCATCAAATCTTACCACCATATCAAATCTTTTCTCCTCCTCATAAACCTGCCCTGCTATCTGTCCTGCAAATGCAGCATTTACTACCTTATTTATATCGGCCACATTCAATCCATAATTAGCCATCCCCTCTCTATTATATTTTATGACTACCTGTGGCATACCTGTTACTTTTTCTTCATAAATATCAATGGCGCCGTCTACTGTTTTTACAATCTCGTTTAATTTACTTGCATAATGTGTAAGGGAATCTAAATTTTCACCAAAAATTTTACAAACCACATCCTGCCTGGCACCGGTCATTAATTCATTGAAACGCATTTGCACAGGAAATTGAAAACCAACAGTAATACCAGGCACTGCTTCCAATACTTTTGTCATTTTTAAACTTAGTTCATTAAAAGTTTTAGCAGAAGTCCATTCTGATTTATCTTTTAAAATAACCATCATATCTGCTGCCTCAATGGGCATAGGATCGGTCGGAATTTCAGCACTTCCTATTTTGGTCACTATTTTTTCAATCTCTGGAAAGTTTTGAATTAAAAGCTTCGTGGCTTTCTGTGTTGACTCAATGGTGTTGTTCAAATTGCTACCCGCTAAGACCCTTGTCTCCACTGCAAAATCTCCTTCCTCTAATTGAGGTATAAATTCACCACCCATATTAAGTAATAAAATCACTGATATAGCAAACAGTGCAACAGTTGAAACAATGATAGCCTTAGGAATATTTAAAACCTTCTTCAACAAAGGTTGATAAGAACGCTCCAAGAAAATCATTAGCCTATCGGTTATATTCTTTTTATGATTTAATTTTTTATTTAAAAATAGCGCCGCCATCATGGGCACATAAGTAATAGATAATATGAAGGCACCAAATATGGCAAAGGCAATGGTAAAGGCCATTGGTTTAAACATTTTACCTTCTATTCCTTCTAAAGATAAAATAGGCAAGTACACTATTAAAATAATAATTTGACTAAATACAGCCGATTTTATCATTGCCCCTGTTGACTTTCCAACCTCTTCGTCCATTTCTTCCTGATTCAAATTCACAAGTGTCCTAAAATGTTTCGAATGGGCAAACCTATGCAGTATAGCTTCTACTACAATAACAGAGCCATCTACAATTAATCCAAAATCAATGGCGCCTAATGACATCAGGTTTCCTCCTACGCCAAACATATTCATTAATATAATGGCAAAAAGCATGGATAAAGGAATCACTGAAGACACTATTAAACCTGCTCTTAAATTACCCAAGAAAAACACAAGCACAAATACGACAATAAGTGCTCCTTCTAATAAATTGGTTTCAACTGTTTTAATGGCATTATTCACCATTTTGGTTCTATCTAAAAATGGTTCAATAACTACTCCTTCAGGTAGCATTTTTTGTATTTCTGCTATCTTATCCTTTACTCTTTTTACAACCAATGAAGCGTTTTCTCCTTTTAACATCATCACCACCGCACCTGCAACCTCTCCTTCATCGTTATAAGTCATGGCACCATATCGAATGGCATAACCATATTGCACTTTCGCGATATCTCTAATTAATAGTGGTGCTCCATTGTCTAGTTGCTTTACTACAATTTTTTCAATGTCTTCTAAATTAGTCGTTAAGCCTTCACTTCTAATATATAAAACAGTGGGGCCCTTCTCAATATAAGCACCCCCCGTATTTTCATTATTTTTTTCTAATGAAGAAAATATATCGGAGATGGTTAAGCCATATGCTTTCAACTGCTCTTGTTTTACTGCAATCTCATATTGTTTTAACTTACCTCCAAAGCTGGCCACTTCTGCCACACCAGGCGTTCCTATTAATTGCCTTCTTACCACCCAATCCTGTAATGTTCTTAATTCCATGGCATCAAACTTGCCTTCAAACCCTTTTTGTGGCCTTAAGACGTATTGAAATATTTCACCTAATCCAGTAGAGACAGGCGCTAGTTCTGGAGAACCCGTGCCTGGAGGAATATTCTGTTTTACATTTTGTAGTTTCTCCGTTATTTGTTGTCTAGCCCAATAAATATCAATTTTATCTTCAAATACAATGGTAATTAATGACAATCCAAATCGAGAGAAACTTCTTATTTGTTTTGTACCGGGAATACTACTACAAGCCTGCTCAATAGGAAAAGTGACTAGCCTCTCAATATCTGTTGCTCCTAAAGCGGGGGAAACCGTAATGACTTGCACCTGATTGTCTGTAATATCTGGCACAGCATCTATAGGCAATTGTGTCAGTTCATAAGTACCCCAACCAATTAGTGAAATAATAAACAACCCTATGATTAGCTTATTCTTAATAGAATAGGCAATTATTTTATTTAACATAAAAATCTAATTCAAAATAATGAAACAATAGCATACTAAATATGCAAGGGCAATTGATATACTTGATTTGCACCATTTAGGTACAAGAATGTTAATAATGTATGGCTGCTTTTTTACCTCTTAAAGGTACTATTTTTTGGTGGTTTTTAGCCTATGAATGACATAAAAAAATCATCACCCACTACCCCATTTTTTAATAAGTTTTAAAAAATAAAGTAATAGATGATGATTATGTATAGTTGCTTACTCTTTAATGTAAACTTGCTTACTATCTATTTACAACAAGACCCGTCCTTGCAACAGCTTGCCTCTTTTTTGCAACATGTCATATCCTTGCTGTCTTTAGACATGTCTTTTTTACAAGCTACCCCATCTGCGCAACAACTAGCCCCTGGCTTGCAACAGCTTTCAGTCTGCGCTACAGCAGTCTTACCAGCTCTATCATATTGGCAACACTCTTCTAATTTGCTATAAGCGTCTGCAGTAGCTACTTTATGCTCGGTATCATAACCAGCAGCAGCTATCGCATTTTCAATTTTATCGGTAGATGTTTTAGAAGCATTAAAACTCACTTTTAACACTTTAGCAGCCTTATCCCAATCGGCACTTACTGCACCCGCATCTTTTGCTGCTTTTTCAATATTTCCTTTACACATTCCGCAATTGCCTGCTACTTTAATTTTAGTAGTAGTTTGGGCTTGTAAAGCAAAACTAGAAATCAAAATAAATCCCGCTAATAAGATAAAATTTTTCATACTCTTTTTTTTAAATATAATAATTGTAAAAGAACCTTTTTATTAACCCTTTAATTAGTTCAAAGGTACAACCTTATTTGAAGACGCCGTAAAATAGCTGTTAAAAAAAAGGCAATTTTGCTCAGTTATTATAATGACCAAAGTTATATTAATTGATAAAATTCCACCAAATACCCACTCTAAACCAAGTGCCTGTACCTGGATAATTTTGAGCGGTGAAATTGTAAGTGTTTCCTAATGAATTACTTGTAGGAATTAAAGTATTAAGGTTCTCTAGTCTAATATACCCTTTGAAGCGTTTAATCATAAAATGTAAAAAGGCATTGGCAGTAGGCCTATTACGAAGCATATAACTATTTTGAACAAAAAACTGTCCGGTTAAAGGCATATAGTCATCTGCTTTAAATTCGGTATGATAAATCATCTCTAGTCCAGTAGATAAATTCAAGTTTTTATAAAAATTGCCTTCAAAGGCCAGTCTTTGTCTAGATAAAATTAATGGTATATTAATAGGTGCCGATTTATCAACTACTTGCACAGTGGTTTCATTATACCAATTCCAATGGGTGCTTAATTTTATTTTATTATTAAGCACAGCACTAATATAACTTATAGGACTAGTATATACTGCGGCTTGATAGCCTGAAGCAAAATAATTATAGTTATTGATTAATTGATAATTAAATGAAACTCTAAAGGCTTTTGCAGCATTCCCCGTTTCTGCCAACATATCAATTGTATTTTCTTTTTGTATTCCCTTTAAAGCATTAATAGGAAATTGAGTAAGCCCTAAATAATTAGTAGAAGGGGTACGATTGCTATTCTGAAAACCAAGTTTCAAATAAGTACCTTTGGTACTTAAAATTCTAGATAAATAAAATTGAGCATCGTAGTCTCCTGCATGATAACCATTTAAGTATAATTTACCTGAAGCTATTAAGTCCCATAACTGATTTCTCGTTTTATTTTTATAGACACCAAACCCGTATATATCATAATCAGTCCATTTTTGGAGATTCAATAAAGTAGTGGCTAAATGCGTATAGCCCGATCCTACTTGTAAAAATTGATTCGAATTGTTTTTTTGCGGATAACTAATTAAACTAAAATCATTGGTGACAAGATTCCAGCTATCTGCAAACTTAACAGCTGTGCTAGGTAGGTTTTTGTAATTAAAATACTCCAAATAGTTTAATTCATTGGGCGCTCTGTCTTCAAATACGAATTGATTCGACTCCAACTTAAGCTCATTTTGAAATCTAAGTCTTGGATAAAATAAATGAATCACCACTGTATCTTGTACGATAGAATCTTTTTGACCAAGGTCATAGGTTTGACGCCATAAATAAGAATTATTCTTATAGGTTGAACCAGTGGCTATAGTGGTATTAAAAGGATTACGGAAAGAAGCACCACTTACACCCAGTCTCGTCTCTAATTCATAAGGATTATTCAGCGATAAGCTATCTAATAAAGCAGCTTTCACGAGTCCTCCATTTTCAGAAGAGGCTGCTTTATTGGTAAGCATTACAAAGTAGGACTCATACCTTTTACGCTTCGATTGAAAATGCGCTGTAATACGCATATTATTCAAATTTGCATTTTGGTTTTTTACATTGCCTGGTGAATTACTAAATCGATATTCAAAAGAAAAATTTAATTGTTGCGTTTTATTTTGAGTATGTTTTACTTCAATCAATTGCTCACCCTTACCTCCCAATAAATACCCTAATTCAGTAAAGGGTCTGGTAGTTTGGTAAAAAGGTGTAGCTGCTAAAGTATAATTGTAAGCATCATAAGCATGAAAGCCTGGGTCAAAGCCCCCTTTTTTCTGCGTTGAAAATAAATAAGACTTGGAGGCTGTTCCTAAATTGCCAAGGTTATAATTAGTATAAGGCAAAGGATAGTGTACAAAAAAATCGTTTATGCTGGAATCTAGCTTTCGAATCTCATTATTATTATACAACTTATAAAAAAGCGTAATTGAATCGGCGTTCTGGTCTCTTCTTTGTAAGGAATCGGAACTTTGTCCATTTGCATTACTCCTCCCAACAGGCTTAAGGACATTGCCAAATTTTTGCGCACTTGTTTCTATATGAAGCAAGACAACTATTAATAAACAAAATAAAATGCGCTTATAAATGAACATGCGTAAAATTAAATTAGGAAATTTGTTTTACTAAATCGCTAATGATTAATGTTAACTTAGGCTCCGCTGCATTCGCAGCTTCTAGCACTTCCTCATGTGTAATGGTATTATTATCTTCTCTAATACCTAAATCGGTTACTACACTAATGGCAAAAACTTTCATACCACAGTGCACTGCCGCAATATTTTCTTGCACCGTACTCATTCCTACTACATCGCCCCCTACCGCTTTAATTAATTTATATTCTGCACGTGTTTCAAAAGTGGGACCCGTCACACCCACATAAATTCCTTCATGTACTTTTATTTGATGCTTATTTGCAATAAGTTTCGCTTTTTCAATAAAATCTAAAGCATAAGGTTCACTCATATCTGGAAACCTTGTACCCAAAGCAGTTTCATTTTTTCCAATTAATGGATTAATGGAAAATAAACTAATATGATCTTTTATGATCATTAAATCGCCCACTTCAAAGTTAGGATTCACTCCGCCTGCCGCATTAGATAAAATTAAGTTCTCCACTCCTAATAATTTTAAAACACGCACCGGATAAGCTACCTGTTCTGGACTATATCCTTCATAAAAATGAAAACGACCTTCCATCACCCAAACTTTTACACCATTTAAACTGCCAAGAATTAATCTACCCTTATGCCCTTCCACCGTACTTATAGGAAAATGCGGAATTTGAGTATACTGAATTTCAAAATCTACCTGTATTTGAGTGGCTAAATTACCAAGGCCACTGCCAAGTATGATTGCCGTTTGTGCAGTTGATTTAATTTTAGATTGAATGAAAGCAGAAGTCTCTTGTAATTGAGCCATTAAGGGCGTCGACATATAAGGTATATTTTAGCCACAAATATAACAACAGTAAGGGATTATAAGGCAAGATTCTAAGCCTTTGATGTGCTTGTATCATGTTTTAATACCCAATAAGCAATAATGGCACTTAAAAGCATAAATAATGCCCCTAATAAAAAAGCAGCGCCTGGGAAATAGATATGATTTGGATCGTTCTTTATAGAAAAATAAGAGGTGAGTCCAATCATCATCGGTGGGCCTATAATAGTAGTTAAACTTTGTAATCCTGTTAAGGAGCCTTGCAATTCTCCTTGTTCATTTTTAGGAACATGTAAAGAAATGATGGCTTGTAAAGCAGGTCCAGAAATACCTCCCAGACAATAAGGCACTAAAAATAAAAACATCATCCATCCCTGTGTTGCAAAAGCAAATAAAGTTAACCCAAGGGCATATAATGCAATTCCAATATAAACGCTTTTTTCATTTCCTAATTTAGGATTTACGACTCTAATGAGTAGGCCTTGTACCAAACTAATCAATACCCCCACTACAGCCAATGAAATACCAATGGTTTTGGGTGTCCATCCAAATTTATTAATATTAGCAAAACTCCAATTACTTTGAACAGAATGAGCAGCTACATAAATAAACAACAAAGCAATAATCAATCCAAATACGGCAGGATATTTATTTAAATTTTTCAATGAGCCAATAGGGTTGGCTCGTTTTAAATCAAATGCGCGACGGTGTTCCATATCTAAGGACTCTGGCAAAACAAAATAACCATACAATGCATTCACCAAGGCTAATCCAGCGGCTACTAAAAATGGAATTCTTGTACCCAACTCCCCTAGCAAACCTCCCAGCATAGGACCGATAATAAAACCAAGACCAAATGCAGCTCCAATCATCCCAAAATTTTGTGCTCTGTTTTTTTCATTACTAATATCAGCCATATAAGCGGAAGCAGTAGTGATACTAGCTCCCGTAATGCCTGAAATCATTCTTCCTAAAAATAACCAACCAATGCTTGGCGCAAAAGCTAAAAAAATATAATCTAAACCAAAGCCAAGCAAGGAAAAAAGTAAGACTGGTCTTCGACCATATCGATCACTCAAACTTCCTAATATGGGCGCAAAAATAAATTGCATAAGCCCATATATCAAAGTTAAAAATATAGCAGGTTTTGAAATAGCACTAATATCTGTTCGATCCGTTACATGCATTAACTGCTGTAATAATTGAGGCAATACGGGTATAATAATCCCAAATCCAATAATATCAATTAAAACGGTGATAAATATAAAACCAACTGCTGCCTTTTTGGGATTTGCCATTATTCTTAGATAGTTGTGTATGAACTACCCGTCAAATATACATGTACTAGGCAAGATTACAAAACGCAGGCTAAATGGCCCCATATCATCTTGTTAGGCTTACAATCTTATTTATTTTGAACAAGGTTTTTCTGCTATTTTTACATAGTTAAATTTTGCTTTACAAACATTGAAAGAATTGCTTTGAACGAATTTTCAAATACCGAATTCATTAAATCCGAAGCACTTAAAATGGGCTTTGATTTTTGTGGCATTGCTGCTGCCAAAGAACTCCCTGAAGATGCAAAAATTTTAGAGGCCTGGCTTGAAAAAGGTTTTCATGGAGACATGAGTTACATGGAAAATAATTTTGATTTAAGAATTGATCCCAGAAAATTAGTACCTGGTGCAAAATCGGTAATTAGTTTTTTAAAAAATTATTACCCAGAAGATAGTTCCATTAAAGAAGCAAGTCAGCAAGATGCAAAAATTGCAAAGTATGCTTGGGGAGAAGATTATCATGAAGTCATTAGAACCCAGTTATTTACTTTACTTGATATTTATAGAAAAAAAATAGGCCCCATTGAAGGAAGAGGATTTGTAGACTCTGCTCCTGTTTTAGAAAGAACTTGGGCCAAACTTTCAGGCGCTGGTTTTATTGGTAAAAATGGAAACTTAATTCGCCCTAAGGCGGGTTCTTACTTTTTTATTGCTACATTAATTGTCGACCTCCCCTTAGTATATGACCAACCCCTCTCAAAAGATTATTGCGGCACTTGCACAAAATGTATTGACGCCTGTCCTACCCAAGCCATCCTTCCTAATAAAACCATTGAGGCTAATCATTGTATTAGTTATTTTACCATTGAATTAAAAGCAGCTGAAATTAATACAGATAGAAATTATAATGACTGGGCCTTTGGTTGTGATATTTGCCAAGACGTTTGCCCTTGGAATAGATTTAGTAAAGCAAATACCGAAGAGGCGTTCAAGCCACTGAATGGTTTACTTACTTTAAATAAGCAGGACTGGCTTCAAATAGAAGAAACTACTTTTAAAGAAAGGTTTTCAAAATCTCCCTTACTGAGATCTAAATTAAAAGGCATCAAAAGAAATATAGAGTATCTAATGAACCGAGATTAGAAAGAGGATGTATATATGTAGGTTACTAATTAAATATATAAACTATACTACAATAACTATTTCGAGTTAATCGCTTCTTGTAAATGCTGTAATTCAATTTCCATTTTAGCGCCCAGCAATTTATCGTTCAATAAAGTTTGGAATTTTTCCCAAGGATACCATTTCACATTTTGTTCAAAGGACCAATGAATCACATAAGTATTATCCTTTAAAAGTGTCCACTCAAAAGTTACCAAATAAGGGTTTTGCCCTGTGGCTATCCATTCATAATTCACCTTAGTAACGGTCTTATCTAAAAAACGAACCGTTTGTGTACCTATATAGGCTGTGTTATTTTTTAAAACCACTTTGTTTTGTTTCCAATCGCTCATCCACTGGTTCCAATGGCTTAGATCAGAAGTGAAATAAGCAATTTTATCGGCACTTGTATTTACCTCAATAGCTCTTGAAGCAATGACTTTGGAGGGAAACAATAATGAAATACCCGTAACAAGTACACTTAAAAAAACAAAACTGATAATAATTAATTTAATGTACTTCATTATTCCCATTTAAATATTTTAAAAGCAATAGCATACACCACCACAATCCAGATGAGTAAAAATGAAATATCGGGCCAAACTGAAATTAAGCTTGCTCCCTCGAAAGATATATTACGCATAGCATTGTTAAAATGGGTCAAGGGTAATAATCTACAAAAAGGCTGCATCCATGTAGGAAAATTATCGATAGAAAAAAAGGTACCTGCTAATAAAAACTGAGGCAGTGTAATTAAATTGGCAAAGGGCGGAATACTACTTTCATTTTTAGCCACTCCACTTACAATAAATCCAAAACCCATAAATAATATTAAGGCAATAAAGCTTAGTACCATAATACTTACAAAGGTTATCCAACCATGCACTAATGTAAAATTAAAAGCAAAATAACCAATACCTATAATAATGACTGCCGTAATTAATTGAAAAAGTACACGGCTTAAGGCTTCCCCTAGAATAATATAAAGCCTTCTTATGGGTGTAGCGTAAAATCTTTTTAAAACTAATTGTTGTCTTAAATTAAAAAACAAAAAGGCCACACCAAACACACCTGCACTTAATAAAGAAAAACCTAGTTGGCCAGGTAAAATAAAATCGATGGTTCTATAAATACGCCCTGGCACTTGCTCTACATTATTATTCACCACCGCCATGGTAGGCGTTTCTGAAAAATTTTCTTGATTCAATTTACTTATGACAGCATTCAATATAGATTTTACTAATTGAATATTTTGAGGATTTGCAGCTTCAGAACTTGTTAGATTAATAAGATAAGGTGCATTGACATTATTTGTTTTTTGAATAGAAATAACTGCTGTCAAACGCCCCTTAGCTAATTCACTTTTAATTTTAGTGGTATCGTCTTTTGAAAATTTAAAGCCAGGAATATTTTTAATGGAAGCATATACAGGATTCAATGTGTCAGACTTAGGATCCATGGCTACATTCACATTAATACTACCTCCACTACTTAGAAAGCCAAATACTAAAATAAAAATAAGTGGAAATGCAATACTAAAA
The DNA here is from genome assembly GCA_937911175.1 of uncultured Sediminibacterium sp. Taxonomy (GTDB): domain Bacteria; phylum Bacteroidota; class Bacteroidia; order Chitinophagales; family Chitinophagaceae; genus Sediminibacterium. The sequence continues at coordinate 37,801 of CALDSE010000023.1, read as the reverse complement.
ATAACCGCTGAAGGACTTCTAAATATAGAGCGCAGGCTAGCCTTTGTAATGGCTAACATGGCTGTAATTTGACTATATGGGCGCATAGAACTAAGGATGATTCACCTCAAAGATAGGCAATCGTGCTTGCGTTTGGCCCATGATTTGTTTGACCTTTTTTACTTGTTGTAAAACCTGCCACTGGGCTTCTCCTATTTCTTCTTTGATGGCCTTGGTTTTAATATTATCCTCATATCCACTAATTAAATCCTCTATAAATGATTTTGATTCAGGATAGGACTTTGTACTATAGCCTTTTAATTTCGCCATTCTAGCAGCTGTGGCAAGGGCATCATTTAAATTTCCAATTTTATCTACGAGTCCTACTTTCACTGCATCGGAACCTATCCATACGCGGCCTTGTGCGATAGAGTCGATGTATTCAATACTTTTTTTACGGCCTTTTGCCACGCGAGCCGTAAAAGTATGATACACACTATCCACACCTGATTGCATAAACCTTTCTTCAGTAGCATTCATGGTTCTAGTGGCAGAAGGAGCATCGGCATATTGACCAGTTTTCACTCTGTCAAAAGTGATCCCTAGTTTATTTTTCATAAAGCCCTCTATATTTGGTATCACAGAAAACACACCAATAGATCCTGTAATGGTGTTTGCGTCAGCTAATATTGAATCGGCGCCACAGGCAATATAATAGCCACCTGATGCTGCATAATTACCCATACTTACTACTACTGGTTTTTCTTTTTTCAATAATTCAATTTCTCTCCAAATAATATCACTTGCAAGTGCACTACCTCCAGGAGAATTCACCCTTAGCACCACTGCATCTATTGACTTATCATTTTTTATTTCTTGCAATAAAACTCTGTAATCATCGCTGGTAATAGATTCATTACTTCCTTTACCCATTTCAATATCTCCATCGGCATAGATAATGGCAATTTTTCCACTACCAGAACCTCTTAGAGCTACTGTGGCTAAATAATCATTAATTGATACAAATGAAATATCTTCTTGCTTATTTACTCGTACTTTTTTAGCAATTAATTTTTTGACTTGATCATCGTATAATAATCCATCTACTAAATTATTTTCAAGCGCGTCATTCGCTGATTGTATTTTGCCCTCATTTGCCATTTGTTTTAAAGCAGCGACTTCAATACCTCTTGTATCGGCAACGCTTTGTATAAAACTCGTATAAAGTGCATTTAACCAAACAGAAGTCTGTAATTTATTCTCATCCGACATTTTCGCATACCTAAATGGCTCAGTGGCACTCTTAAATTTACCTGCATAAAATACTTGCGGCTTAATTTCTAGTTTATCTAGTAAACCTTTTAAAAATAGAGTCTCGTAAGAAAAACCTGTAAACTCTAGCCCCCCTTGCGGATGCGTATAAATTTGATTGGCCACATTGGCTAACCAATACCCTTTCTGTGTAATGGTTTCTCCGTAGGCAATGATAAATTTATTGGAATTTCTAAAATCAAGCAAGGCTGTTCTTATTTCTTCAGAAGCAGCATATCCATTTGGATTTTGTCCACACTTAATATAGATACCTTTAATGGCTGTGTCCTTTTTGGCATGTTGAATTAATCCAATTAACTGCGTTAAGCTAGGCGACTTCCCTTTTCTTTGTCTCAGAATTTCAGAAAAAGCATCTGACTTCGTTTGTTCTACAAAATCTTCAGCAATATCAATCACTAATACAGAATTAGCTGCTGTAACTTTTTGCTCTTCATTTGAAAAGCCAGCTGCAATAGATGCAAGAATAACTATACCTAATACACTAAAAATAATAAGTGCTAATAAGGAAGCAAAAAAGGTTTTAAAAAACTGTTTCATGAGAATTGTATAAAAATAGAATCATTTAAAATAGGGAAGCGCTGTAAAATTATGGATATTTGGGCTACTTTTAGAATCCTTCTTATGAATAATGTATCTCTCTTGATAGGTGGTAATATGGGCGACCGAATGGCAAACTTAGCTGCTGCTAGAAATAGTATAAATATAGAATGTGGTCGCATATTATCTACTTCTTCTATCTATGAAACAGAGGCTTGGGGATATAAAGAACAAGATGCTTTTTTAAATCAGGCCATAGTCATTGAAACTCCTTTAGAAGCTGAGGCATTGATGGACGCCATTTTAAAAATAGAATTAGCCTTAGGTAGAAAAAGAGAAATTCCATTGGGACCTAGAATTATAGATATTGATATTATATATTATAATGATGAAATTATAAATACATCAAGTTTAACCATACCGCATCCAAGTATGGCGCAAAGAAAATTTGTATTAATGCCCTTAACTGAAATTTCGCCTGACTATAGGCACCCTATTTTGCTAAAAACCAATGCGGTTTTGTTAAAAGAATGTGGAGATTCCTCTGTTGTGTATAAAAAAAGCAGTGAATAAAGCGACTGCTTGCTATATTTGGAACCAGCATTTTAGATATTATTTTAGACATTATGAATCATCGTTATATTGCCATTGAAGGAAATATTGGAGTAGGTAAAACCACCTTGTCACAACTACTCTCTAAGCATTATAATGCCAAGCTGGTATTGGAGGAGTTTGCAGAAAACCCTTTTCTCACTAAGTTTTACGAAAACCCAAAGCAATACGCCTTCCCTTTAGAATTATTTTTTTTAGCAGAGCGTTTTAAACAACAGCAGGAACTGATTAAAAAAAATGATTTATTCCAAGAGCTTATTGTTTCAGATTATTTATTTACCAAATGTTTATTATTTGCTAAAGTAAATTTGCCTGACGAAGAATACAGATTATACCAAAAAATGTTTGATGTATTTTCTCAACAATTGACTAGTCCCGATATTCTTATTTATTTACACGCCCCCGTTAATACATTACAAGGAAATATTAAAAAAAGAAATAGAAAATTTGAACAAGCTATACCCGATGATTATTTATTTAGAATTCAAGAGACCTATACTAGCTATATCAAACAGCATCAAATAAAAACTATTTACATCGACGCCTCCAACGCCGATTTTATTTACAATGAAGCCCATTTAAAAGTAATCACCGATGCCCTTGACAAGGACCTAGAACAAGGACAGCATTATTTTACTTTACCCTAACTTCGAACAATGGAAATAAGTAGTTCACCTAAGATAAGCCCCTTCGCCTCCTTAAAAGTGGTGGAATTTAGAAATCTAATGTTAGGTCGTTTTTTATTTATTATGGGTCTTAGAATGATGGGCACCTTGGTGGGCTGGTGGATTTACGAACTAACCAACGAACCATTTGCTATTGGCCTTATTGGTCTTGCAGAAGTGATTCCTGCTGTATCCTTAGCCTTGTATGCAGGTCATGTCATAGATATTAGTGAAAAAAGAAAATTACTTTTAAGAGGTGTAATTTTATATTGGATATGTGCCATCATTTTATTGGGTTTATCTATTTATAATGACAAAGCCGATAACACCAATGCATTTGCTGCAAACCGTACACTTATTATTGCTATTTGTATTTACTTCGTTGTTTTTTGTACAGGTATTATCAGATCCTTTACCGGGCCTAGCTTTGGTACCATTGTAGGGGGTATTATTCCTAAGGATTTATTACAAAACGCCACCACTTGGAGCCAGGGCATTTGGCTAACCGCTTCCATTTTAGGACATGCTATTGTTGGATTTATTATTGCAGGCTTTGGACATACGGGTGCTTTAATTACAGTGGTAAGCTTAGTGACTATTGGTTATTTTTTTATTGCAAAAATATCGGCCAAGCCACCGCACGCCGATTTAGTAGTCAATCAAAATACATTAGAAAGTGTAAAAGAAGGTTTGCGTTATGTATATAATACCAAAGAATTATTAGGCGCTCTTTCTTTAGATTTATTTGCCGTTTTATTTGGAGGCGCTGTGGCCATGATACCTGTGTATGCTGTAGATATTTTAAAAGTAGGCCCCATTGGATTTGGTTGGTTGAATGCGGCCTCTGATATAGGCGCTATTTTAATTATATTTATTATAACCCTATTTCCTGTTACTGCAGGCCAAGGAAAAAAATTATTAATTGCCGTGGGCGGATTCGGCCTTTGCATAATTGTATTTGCACTCTCTAAATTATTCTGGTTGTCTTTTGCAGCATTATTATTAAGTGGCATTTTAGATGGCTTCAGCATGATAGTAAGAGGCACTATTGTACAATTAAAAACACCCGATCACATGCGCGGCAGGGTAATGAGCGTGAACTCCATGTTCATTAATAGTAGTAACGAATTTGGACAATTTGAAAGCGGTGTGGCCGCTAAATTATTAGGCGTTATACCTTCTGTTGTATTTGGTGGAACCATGACTATACTAGTGGTAGTTACCACTTGGTTCAAGGCACCTACTTTAAGAAAAATGGAATATTAAGGTGCCGTTAAAAGTCCGTGCATAACATCATGCACAATAGGACAGAATTCAGCATTTTTCATGGTAATGACTGGACGCTTAAAAAATACATCTTCATCGGTGTAAGGGAATCGTTGACAGTCTGAAGGGCGGTGCTCATAAATACTACAAGCATTATCCTTACCTAAAAAAGGGCATGGCTTGGTATTGGCCACATAATCTCCTTCCTGATCCATGGCTAAATAAGTATCAATAAATACCGTTTCTTTTATTCTTAAGTACTTACTAACTCTTTTAATATCGGGCATTTTAAACCTAGGGGAGTAATTCTTGCAGCAACGAGCACAATCCAAGCAGTTTACTTTTTCAAAGGCGGCTTCATGCAAGTCGGGCAATTGTTTAAGTATTTTGCGTTTATCTACCCTTTTTAAAAAATTTTGGAATTTCTTAAGTGTTTCAGGAGCGGGCTGTTCGTATAATTGTTCAATAGATAGGCTCATAATATAAATCAAATATAAACTATTTAGCAATCATCCACAAGCTTTCCCCACAGACGCAATTGGCTTCTTAAAGGGGGTGATATTTTTTGTATCTTTGTATCCCATTTTTAAACCACCCTATTTATGTTGCAACTCAATACAAACGGAGCAGAATTTATCAAAAGACATATTGGCCCCAGCGCCCAAGACACTGAAAAAATGTTAGCCGCTATTGGCATAAAATCGGTGGACGAACTTATTGAAAAAACAATTCCTACTATTATACGTTCTAAAAAACCAATGCAAATTCCAGAAGGACTTTCTGAATTTGAAATGTTGCAGTCCTTAAAAAAAATAGGAGAGAAAAATATTGTAGCTACCAATTTTATTGGACAAGGTTATTATGGCACTATCACACCTAGCGTGATACTTCGAAATATTTTTGAAAACCCAGGTTGGTATACGCAGTATACTCCTTACCAAGCAGAAATTGCACAAGGCCGTTTAGAAAGTTTATTGAATTTTCAAACCATGGTTTGTGATTTAACCGGACTTCCTATTGCCAACGCCTCTTTATTAGACGAAGCCACTGCAGCGGCAGAAGCCATGGCCATGATTTTTAATCATGTGAACAAAACAGATTCCGTCACACAGCCTAAATTTTTTGTAGACAGTGCTATTTTCCCTCAAACCAAGGGTGTACTAGTTACAAGAGCTGCTCCTATTCATATTCAAATTGAAGAAGGCAGTTATCAAAGCACAAAAATTGATAATACTTATTTCGGCGCCATCTTACAATATCCAAACAATACAGGAAGCATTGAAGACTACACCAATTTTATTGATCAAGTGCATCAAGCAGGTGGCTTGGTTATATTAGTAGCCGATATCATGTCGCTTACTTTATTAAAAAGTCCAGGTGAATTAAATGCAGATGTAGCGGTGGGTAATACTCAACGCTTTGGTGTACCCATGGGATTTGGTGGACCACATGCTGCTTACTTTGCTACTAAGGATGAATTTAAAAGAGGTATGCCAGGAAGATTAATTGGCGTAAGTATCGATGCCCAAGGTGGTAGAGCTTTAAGAATGGCATTACAAACAAGAGAGCAACATATTAAAAGAGAAAAAGCTACTTCCAATATTTGTACTGCACAAGCCTTACTAGCAAATATGGCAGTAATGTATACTGTATATCATGGGCCAGTAGGTTTGAAAAAAATTGCGCAAAAAATTCATGGCTTAGCTCAAAATTTAGAAGCTCGATTAACTAGCTTAGGCATCACACAAGCCAATAAATTTTATTTTGATACATTACATTTAACTGGATTTGATATAGCTGCTTTACAAAAAGAAGCTTTAGCTGCTGATATTAATTTCCGTTATTTCAATGATGGTAAAAACGATAATACCATTTCTATAACAATAGATGAAACCATTTCAGAAAATGAAATTGCCAGAGTGGTTGCCTTATTTGAAAAAATAACAGGTAAAAAAGCAAGTGGCAAGGTAGCAAGCACCGCTTCTATACCAGCCTCTCTAGTGCGAACTTCTTCTTACTTAGAACATCCGGTATTTAATACACATCATAGCGAAACACAAATGATGCGCTATATCAAACAATTGGAAAATAAAGACTTGTCTTTAAATACAAGTATGATTAGCCTAGGAAGTTGTACGATGAAATTAAATGCAGCAACTGAAATGATTCCAGTAAGCTGGCCTGCATTTAGTAGTATGCACCCTTTTGCACCTAGTAGTCAAACTTTAGGCTATCAAGAAATGGCTACAGAATTAAGTGCCTACTTATGTGAAAGCACAGGATTTACTGCTTGTAGTTTACAACCTAATAGTGGCGCACAAGGCGAATACGCGGGTTTATTAACTATTCGCGCCTACCACGAACATCATAAGCAAGCCCATAGAAATATTGTACTAATTCCTATTAGTGCGCATGGCACCAACCCTGCTAGTGCAGTCATGGCTGGTTTTAAAGTGATTGTAGTGGCTTGTGATGCAGCAGGTGATATTGATGTAAATGATTTAAAAGAAAAAGCAAACTTACATAAGGACAACCTAGGCGGACTCATGATTACTTATCCTTCTACCCATGGTGTGTTTGAAGAAACTATTATTGATATTTGTGATAGCATTCATACATTGGGTGGTCTAGTATATATGGATGGTGCGAATATGAATGCACAAGTGGGTTTAACTAGCCCAGGCGCTATTGGTGCCGATGTTTGTCACCTTAACTTACACAAAACATTCGCTATACCACATGGTGGTGGCGGACCAGGCATGGGCCCTATTTGTGTGAATGATAAATTAGCACCCTTCTTACCAGGACATATCTATAATAAAAATAAGATTGGCGCAGTGAGTGCAGCCCCAATGGGATCGGCTAGTATTTTATTAATTAGCTATGCCTATATTAAAATGTTAGGTGCCACGGGTTTACAATTAGCTACTGCCTATGCTATTTTAAATGCGAATTATATGAAATCGCGTTTAGAGAAAAAATATACTATTTTATATGCTGGAAAAAATGGCACTTGCGCACACGAGTTTATCATTGACCTAAGACCTTTTAAAGCAACTGCGGGTATTGAAGCAGAAGATGTAGCGAAGCGTTTAATTGATTACGGATTCCACGCACCTACCATGAGCTTCCCAGTAGCAGGCACCATTATGATTGAACCTACTGAAAGCGAGGACAAACCAGAATTGGATCGTTTCTGCGACGCCTTAATTTCTATACATGATGAGATTATGGCTATTGAAAAAGGGCTATCTGATAAATTAGATAACCCTTTAAAAAATGCACCCCATACGCAGAAAGTAATTTGTGCAGATGAATGGAAGCATGCTTATACAAGACAAGAAGCAGCCTTCCCATTATATTATGTACAACAAAATAAATTCTGGCCTACAGTGGCAAGAGTCAACAATACGCATGGCGATAGAAATCTGGTTTGTACTTGCGAGCCAGTCGCTTCTTATGCTTAATTAATATTATTGATTCGGCATTACTTGATTAAAATTCGGCATCACTTGATAATTATTTTCAGGAGGTGCCGAATTTATTTTATTACTAGCAATGACTTCATATAGAGATATAATTTTGTCTTTATCATTCAGCACTACTTGTAATTTTTCTACATCCGATTCCAATACTTTAATCTTTCTATTCTCAGTTTCATACTTAGATATGAATTCATCCAACTTCATACTGCCAAATTCAGCACCTGGGTCATTGGAGCCGTTGATCATTTGTCTTTGGCCTGTAAGTACCCAAAGTATATCTAAATCGGCGTAGAGCTCATCAATTCTAATTAAAATGTCGGAGCCAATAGACCCTAGGTTACGAAGTTGCTTAGCAAAATAGCCGTTAGAGAGTCCCACTTTGCGTTCAAAAGAATGCGGGCTAATGTTTTTAAATTTCAGGTAGGCGGAAATGCGTTCAATAGGTTTCATAATAATGTTAGTTTAATGAAGAATAGTAAGTAAAATATTTACTGACCTTATTCTTCTACCAAATTATTATGAAAAAATAGTTATGCCCAAAAACTTAGGCCTCATAATTGAAGTAAAACTCAAAAATGAGGCCTAGGTACTAGACTCAAACACTGTTTTCATTAAACTATTTTAATAATTCTTCTCATTTAAGACTAACCATCTTAATTCAGCTTCTTCCAATTGAGTATTCAAGGCGCCTAATGTTTCGCTCAATTCAATGATTTTATCATAGGCCAAACTGCTATCATTTAACTTTTCAGTTAAACCTTTTTTCTTTACTTCCATCTCTGGAATTAACTTATTTAAATTTTCTAATTCAGTTTTTTCTTTGAAGCTCATTTTCTCAGAAGACTTTTTAACAGCAGCAGGAGCTTGTACTGTAGTCGTTTCTTCTTTTGTAGGAACTGAAAAATCTTTTGCCTTAGAAATATCAGAACTAAGGGCTGCATAGTTTTGCTTCGTCTTTTCTAAAATTCTAAACTGCGTATAGTTACCCGGATAATCTCTAATAACGCCATTCCCTTCAAATATAAATAAGTGGTCCACCAGCTTATCCATAAAATATCTATCGTGAGATACTAATAATACACAACCTGCGAAATCAATTAAAAATTGCTCTAAGACGGCCAAGGTAGGTAGGTCTAAGTCGTTGGTAGGCTCATCCAATATTAGAAAATTCGGATTCTTAAATAATATAGTCAGTAATTGTAATCGTTTTTTCTCTCCCCCACTTAAGGCACTTAAATAAGTGTATTGTTTATCGGGTGTAAATAAAAACAATTCTAAAAATTGCGCTGCGCTTAAAGAACCCCCGCTGGCTAAAGGAAAGTTTTCGGCAAAGGTTTTCAAAAACTCAATAACACGCATATCTTTTTTATACACAAGCCCCTCTTGAGAGAAATGACCAAAGACAATGGTTTCACCCACATTTATTTTACCACTGTCGGGCTGGGTAATACCTTGTAGTATTTGTAAGAAGGTAGATTTTCCCACACCATTTTTTCCCACTACCCCAATGCGCTCTCCTTTACTAAATGTATAATCAAAACCATTTAAGACAACTAAATCGCCATAAGACTTATATACTTTCTTGGCTTCAATAATTTTACCCCCTAATCTGGTCATCTTCATATCCAATTGCAAATTGGTCTCTTCAATTTTTTGCTTGGCCCTGGCTTCTACTTCATAAAAATTATCTTGACGGCTTTTACTTTTAGTGGTTCTCGCCTTGGGCTGCTTACGCATCCATTCTAGTTCTTTTCTAAAAGTATTCTTGGCTTTATCAATACTGGCTAACTCAGAATCAATCCTGGCTGCTTTCTTTTCTAAATAATTTTCATAGTCGCCTTTATAAGAATATAAATTTTCTCTTTCTAGTTCCCAAATTTGATCGGTCACCGCTTCTAAGAAGTAGCGATCATGCGATACCAATAATAAAGTCACTTTTTCTTGAGATAAATAATTCTCTAACCACTCAATCATATTTAAGTCCAAGTGGTTGGTAGGCTCATCCATTAATAATAATACATGCTTTGGCTCAAATCCAATTTGGATTAAAGTTTTGGCTAATGAAACACGCTTACGCTGTCCCCCACTTAATTTAGAAACCGGTTGTTCTAAGTGATTAATATTTAACTGCGTTAAAATGGTTTTCACTTTTGACTCAAAATCCCAAGCGCTATTTTCCTCCATTTCCATAATGGCATCGGTAATCAAATTTTCATCCTCCGACTCCATGGCCATTTCATATTTACTAATAGCCTTCATCACGGGATGGTCCTGATTAAATAAATTCTGGGTAATACTGCCCGATTCTATAAACTGAGGTTCTTGCTCAAATAAAACCAAATGCACATCCTTGTGAATTTTGGCAGTACCGGCGTCGGGTACTTCTTTGCCTGCCAATATTCTTAATAAAGTGGTCTTACCCACTCCATTTCTAGCAATTAATGCAATACTATCGCCTTCATTGATATTGAAATTAATACCCTTAAATAAAGGGTTAATGCCATAACTTTTAGTCAATCCTTCTACAGAAACGTAATTCATGGCGCAAAGATAAGTACCCTATACTAGTAAAGCCTAGATTTATAGGCAATGTTTGAGGGAAAAATGGGTAAAAAGATGCGAACTATGTACTTTTGTGTCCATAAGTCAATAAAAGTTACCCATGAAGCATTTTGAAGTTCCTGCCGGTTATCGTAGTACACTCATTAGTGCTATTAAAAATAAGCGCAAGGAAGAGGATAAATTAAAAAAAGACTTTAGCCCCGCCTTGATTGATTTAGGGCCGCTTAAAATTTACTTAGCAAGACATTTTGGATTTTGTTACGGTGTAGAAAATGCCATTGAGATTGCCTACAAAACCATAGAAGAGAACGAAGGCAAAAGAATATTTCTTTTAAGCGAGATGATTCATAACCCCCAAGTAAATGCCGACTTAACTAAAAAAGGAGTTCAGTTTTTACATGACACCAATGGTAATGAATTAATTGCTATCGATACTTTAACAAAAGAAGATGTGGTTATCATTCCTGCCTTTGGAACTACATTAGAATTAGAAGCAAGAATTCATAAAATAGGTATTCAAATTCATAACTATAATACCACCTGCCCTTTTGTAGAAAAAGTATGGAACCGCGGCGATCAAATTGCTAAAAAAGGTTTTACAATTATCATTCATGGCAAGCCTAAGCATGAAGAAACCAGGGCTACTTTTTCTCATGCTGCACATAAAGCGCCTACTTTAATTGTCAATGATATGGAGGAGGCCATTGTATTAGGTAAAATTATTAAGGGCGAATTACCTATAAGTGATTTTGAAAAGCATTTTAAAAATAGATACTCGGCTGGGTTTGACCCAAGCATTCATTTTGAAAAATTGGGTGTGATTAACCAAACCACTCAACTTGCCACAGATACACAAGCCATTTCTGATTACTTAAAAAATATAATCGTAGAAAAATTCGGTAAAGAAAGTGCAAGTACCCATTTTGCTGATACCCGCGATACACTTTGCTATGCAACCAATGATAACCAGTCTGCAGTTTTAGAATTATTAAATACCCCTGCCGATTTAGCCATAGTCATGGGTGGAAAAAATAGTAGTAACAGTTCACATTTAGTAGAATTATGTGAGCAAAAACTACCTACTTATTTTATTGATGATGTCAATAAAATTATCAACGAAAATGAAATTATTAAAACCAATTGGAAGGATAAATCAGAAGAAATTATTCAAAACTTTTTACCTGCTCAAGCAACGGTTTCTATTTTAATGACCAGTGGTGCCAGCTGCCCAGATACGGTGGTGGAATCGGTTATAAGAAAAGTGGCCAGTTTTTATAATGTAGAAGCAGCCCTTGATGATGTTATCCAATTTTGGCAAGCGCCCAACTAAGTGCCAAATTAAATTGCTCCTCTCTTGTCATATTTGTATTGTCTAAAACAATAGCATCTTCGGCTTGTTTTAAAGGACTGCGCTCTCTAGTGGTATCCATTAAATCTCTATGTTGCAAGTTCGCTTCTATTTCTTCTTTACGAATAGTGGGGTTCGTTATTTGTAATTCTAAAAATCTTCTCTCTACTCTAATGGCAGGGTCGGCTGTAACAAAAATTTTAAGCTCGGCTGTAGGAAACACAACAGTACCTATATCTCTACCATCCATTACAATACCTTTGTACTCACCCATGGCTTGTTGTTGTGCTACTGCAAAGTCTCTCACAGGGCCAATGGTGGCCACTTCACTCACTTTTTCACTCACACGCATTTCTCTTATTTCCGCTTCTACATTTTCTCCATTCAATACCATATCGCTTTTTAAACTTGATGCATTATATACAAAGTTTAATTTTATCTCTTCTAAAGCTTTTACAATTTGCGCTTCATTATCAAAATCAATATTATTTCTTAAAAAATAAAGCGCCACCGCACGGTACATAGCACCTGTATCAATAAAAACATAGGCAAGCTTAGCGGCTAAGGACTTGGCTAAAGTGCTTTTTCCGCAAGAAGAATAACCGTCAATAGCTATGATAATTTTATTCGGCATATTAAGCAACTGATATCGTTTCTGTTCTAGGAAGATTCGCATTTCTAATCGCTATTTGACGCACTGCATTGGATACCACCCCTCTTAAAGCAGCTTTAGAAATTTCTTCTTCTCCTACCATGGCAGGCACACCCGCATCACCACCTTCTCTAATCGATTGCACTAAAGGAATTTCTCCTAGAAATGCAAGATCATATTCTGTGGCTAAATTTTGTCCGCCTTGCTTACCAAATAAATAATATTTATTGTTCGGCAATTCAGCAGGCGTGAAATAAGACATGTTTTCAATTAAACCAATAATGGGCACTTTCACATTGGCCTGACCAAACATAGCAATTGCTTTTTTAGCATCGGCTAGTGCTACTGTTTGAGGCGTAGTCACTATAACCACACCTGTAACAGGAACAGTTTGCATAACCGTTAAATGAATATCGCCAGTGCCTGGTGGCATATCAATGACTAAATAATCAAGCTCTCCCCAATCTACATCGGTTATGAATTGACGAATAGCACTACTGGCCATTGGACCTCTCCAAACCACTGCATCTTTTTCGTCTACTAGTAATCCAATACTCATTAATTTAATACCATATTTTTCTAAAGGAATTATAATTCCATTTCCATCTCCATCTTTCATCATAGGTCTTTGCCCTCTTACACCAAACATAATAGGAACACTTGGACCATAAATATCGGCGTCCATTAAACCCACTTTAGCACCACCTTCTGCTAAGGCTAATGCAAGGTTAGCAGAAACCGTACTTTTACCCACGCCTCCCTTTCCACTTACCACCGCAATAATATTTTTAACTTGCCCTAAAACCTTCTTTTCATCTTTTCTTAAACTAGTAGTATTAGAAGTAAAATTTACTTCAATAATGGCTGCCTTATTCACTAATAATTTGATGGCATTTTCACAGGCATTTTTCATTAAATCCTTCATTGGACAGGCGGGCGTTGTGAGCACAATGGTAAAGCTTACCTTATCTCCGTCTACTTGGAGGTCTTTAATCATATTTAAAGTGACCAAGTCCTTGCCCAAATCCGGTTCCTGCACATTACTTAAGGCTTTTAATATATCCGCGCTAGTCATTTTGGAAGTTTTTGTTAAAAAAATTAGATCGCTGCAAAGTTAACGCTCATTAGACTTATTTTGCTGTTTTAAGAGGCAGAATATTCAAAATTCTGTTCGATTATTTAAAGATTGAGGCTTAAATTTGTACCTACATGAGAAAGACATTATTTATCACAGCAATTACCCTTGCCAGCTTTATAGGCCAGAAAGCCTCTGCTCAAACGGTCGATATTTACCGCGATTCTGTGATTCAATTATATGGTGTTATTATGACTGCAGATAGCTTAAGGGCTATTCCTTTTGCAAGTGTCTTAGTGGATAAAAAGGGCCGTGGAACTATTACCAATAACGATGGTGTTTTTTCAATTGCGGTGAATAAAGGCGAGACTATTACCTTTTCTTGTGTGGGCTTTAAAAATAGAACCATCTTAATTCCAACAAAATTGGAAGGCAATCAATATAGTGTGATTCAGTTAATGGTGAATGATACAAATTTTTTACCCGCCACTATTTTAAGAGCAAGACCTTCGCGTGCGCAGTTTGAAAGAGATTTTGTGAACGCAAAAGTAGATGACGACTTGTATGAGACCGCTAGAAAAAATACAAGTATGAGTCAGAAAAGAGTTATCCTCTCTAGTTTGCCATTTGATGGCAGAGAAGCCGTTGGTGCTTCCTTAACACAACAAGCTACTAAATATTATTACTCAGGGCAATTGCCTCCTATGAATATATTAAATCCAAGCGCTTGGCGCAGTTTTATCAATTCGTGGAAAAGGGGAGATTACAAATCTAAAAAATAGTTTCTTATGGAAAATATTGCAGTCATTGGTGCAGGCACCATGGGCAATGGTATTGCGCATGTATTTGCACAAAAAGGATGTAAGGTTCAATTAATTGATGCACAAGCAAGCGCTTTAGAAAAAGCAATAGCGACTATTGGAAAAAATTTAGATAGACAAATTGCCAAACAAATAATATCTGCTGAAGACAAAGCAATTACCCTTGCTAATATTCAAACTTCAACCTCTATTGAACATGGCGTTGCAAATGCCGACTTAGTCATTGAAGCAGCTACTGAAAATAGTGATATTAAAAAAAAGATATTCGCCAGTTTGGATGCATACGCAAAGCCTGATTGTATACTCGCCACTAATACTTCTTCAATTTCTATTGGCCAATTAGCGGCAGTGACCAAGAGACCATCACTAGTTATTGGTATGCATTTTATGAACCCAGTGCCCATTATGAAACTAGTAGAAATTATTAATGGAGAAGCTACTGCAATAGCAGTTACTGATACTATTGTGGCATTAACTAAAACCATTGATAAAATTCCTTGCGTAGTAAAAGATGCGCCTGGCTTTATCGCTAATAGAATTTTAATGCCCATGATTAACGAAGCTATTCATGCATTTTCGGAAGGCATTAGTGATGCAGCTACCATTGATCAAATTATGAAATTGGGAATGGCCCACCCTATGGGACCCTTGCAATTGGCCGACTATATTGGCTTAGATGTTTGTAAGAATATTATGATTATTATGGAAGAAGGTTTTAATAATGCCAAATATGCACCTTGCCCATTATTAGTGAAGATGGTGGAAGAAGGAAAATTAGGTGTAAAAACAGGAGAAGGGTTTTATAAATATTAAGCCAATTGAAAAATGCTGGTATGAGTTTACAAGAAATTAAAGTATTCCTAAAACAAACGCTGTCTTCTAAAATTGATGCAGTCGAATTGACTAGTTTAATAGGCATGCTTATTGAAGCAGTTACTGGATGGAATAGGATGCAACAAATTGTAAATGTAAACACTGAATTAACTAAGGAGCAGCAAACAGTATTAGAAAATTACGCCCAGCAATTACTAGCTGGTAAACCCATTCAATATATATTAGGAAAGGCTTGGTTCATGGGTAATGAATTAATGGTGAATGAAAATGTTTTAATACCCAGGCCCGAAACCGAAGAACTAGTAGAATGGATTATTTCTTATGCAAGTATTATGAATAAACCTTTATCTATTTTAGATATAGGTACAGGCTCAGGCTGTATTCCCATTGCCTTAAAATTGGCCCTACCTAATTGCACACTCACAGGATTAGATATAAGTAAGGATGCTTTAGGGGTGGCTCAAATGAATGCTAAAAATTTAAACGCCACTATAGAATGGATGGAAGAAGATATTTTAAATACAGCAGCACTTGATACTAGTTATGATATTATGGTAAGCAACCCCCCTTATATTCCACTAAGAGAGAAAAAAGATATGCAAGAGCAAGTGCTCAACTTTGAACCATCGATTGCTTTATTTGTTTCGAACGAGGACCCGCTTATTTATTATAAAGCCATTGCCAAAATAGGAAAGCAAAATTTATCTAAAAATGGACAGCTATTTTTTGAAATACATTATGATCAGGGAAAAGCCATTCTGGCTTTATTAGATGAATTGAATTACCACGCTGAATTAAGACAGGATAGTTTTGGAAAAAACAGAATGATAAGAGCGAGCTTGAAATAAGCAATGAACTTATGGAATGATTACTATACTAATTACTAGTATTATTTAATTAAAGAATTACAAATAATTTAATGCGCTGGATTCACCGCAACAACGGGTGTCGCGCCTAAAGACTTTATAATTTGCATTACCTGAATAGTAACGCCTAAATTGGCAACGCTGTCGCCGTTAATAACCACAGAAGGCTTATCGGTTTCTTTGGCTAAAAATAATTTTAATTCATTAGGCAAGGCCTCCAAAGTAACAGCGGTAGAACCTATGAAAAGTTTTTGTTCTTTATCTATGGTGACCACTACCGTTTGTTTCGCCTTGGTATCACTTGAAGCCTTTGGATTAGAAACCTTAATAACATTAGGGTTCGCTAAAGTAGATACTATTAAAAAGAATAATAATAATATAAATAATATATCATTTAAGGCACCTGTATGCACTTCTGGAGAATTTCTTAATCGCTTTCTTAAGTTCATAGATTAAGAATGTGTGGTTTCTTGTAAAATATCTAAAAAATCAGCGCTAGCTGTTTCCATTTTATTCGCTGCCTTATCTATTTGAGTTGATAAATAGTTATGGCCCACATAGGCAATAAGTCCAATGATTAAACCAGTGGCTGAAGTAATCATTTTAGTATAGATACCGCCAGCAATTGTATTTAAAGTATATTCTCCAGTAGAAGCAATACCATAAAATAATTGTACCATACCTACAATGGTTCCAAGAAAACCAAACATAGGCGCAATACCTGCTATCAAAGACAAAATATTTAAATTACGCTCCATAGAATACATTTCTAACTTACCTACATTCTCCATACTTTTTTCAACCGACTCAATAGGTTTACCAATTCTCATAATGCCTTTTTCAATCATCTTCGCTACTGGATTGTCTGCATTTTTAGCCATAGACTTTGCAGCATCTATATTTCCAGATAAAATATGATCCTTGATGATGAACATAAATTTAGGATCCATGGTGCCTGCTTTTTTAATTGCTAAAACACGCTCAATAAAAACAAAAATGGCAATGACCAAAAGGAAATACAATGGATACATAATCCATCCACCCTTCTGCAATAAACTCAATAATGAAATTTTATCTTCAGCAACTTGTAACAAAAAAAGCATAGCGTTAAATTTATAAATTAAAGTTAAATCGTTTTGTTTGAAAATAAATGGATGTGAATAACTATCAATTTGTTAAATTATTTCCACCAATTTCACCAGTACCTCTACCGATTTTTCCATATCCGAAACAGCCACCCACTCATGCTTGCTATGAATAGCTTGCATGCCCGTAAATATATTAGGAGTGGGCAGTCCCATAAAACTCATACGACTCCCATCGGTACCACCTCTAATGGGTGTAACAATAGGCGTTAAGCCTACTAATTTATAGGCAGCTAAAGCCTTTTCAACTATGAGGGGATGCTGATCAATTACTTCTCTCATATTGCGGTATTGCTCCTTAACTTCCATGGTGACAGTGGCTTTAGAGTAGTCTGTATTTGTAGCAATCACTTTTTGAGCTATGGCGTATAACCTTTCAGCATGTATTTTTAATTGAGTCGTATCAAAGTCACGCACTAAAAATTCTATGCGCGCTGTTTCTGCGCCCCCTTCTATATGATTGGGATGTATAAATCCTAAGCGCCCTTCTGTATGTTCAGGGCTCCATTCATTCTTTGGTAAGGCGGCCAGAATAGCTGCAGCAATTTTAATTGCATTTTGAAGTACTCCTTTTGCCGCACCAGGATGTGCAATCACTCCTTGAATATCTAGCACTAAACTATCGGCGCTAAAAGTTTCCATTTCAAAACTAGCTAACTCTCCTCCGTCTAATGTATAGCCAAAATCGGCTCCTAATTTTTTGATGTCTAAATATTCTGTACCTCTTCCCACTTCTTCATCAGGTGTAAATAAAATTTTAATAATACCGTGTTCAATATTTTTATTTTTCATTAAATAACTGGCCATTTCCATAATAATAGCTACCCCTGCTTTATCGTCGGATCCTAATAAAGTTTTTCCAGAGGCCGTAATAATTGACTTACCTATAAAATTCTTTAAATAAGGATAGGCATCGGTGGTGATGATTTGCGTTGGATCATCTGGTAAAATAATGGGCGACCCATTATAGTTATTATGTAAAATAGGTTTAACCATGGTACCGCTGCAATCGGGCGCTGTATCTACATGCGCGCAGAAACAAACAATGGGTACTTTTCTTTGATGGGTTGGCTCAATAGTGGCCATCACATAACCATACTCGTCCATGGCAGCATCTTCAATGCCCATTTGCTGTAATTCAGCGACCAATATTTTGGATAAATTTTTTTGTTTTTCTGTAGAGGGGAAACTGGTGGAATAAGGATCGCTCTGTGTATCTACTTGTACATATCTCAATAAACGATCGGCTACTTCTAATGATTCTAATGTCATAATTAAAGATAATAAAAATGTCCCGACACCTTGGTAAGACGCGGGACATTTTATAGAAATTATAAAACCTTTTAAGGCATAATAATTGTTGATGGAGAATCGATTTTCACCAATTCTAAAGCAAAGGTTAAGTCTTGGCCAGCTAAAGAATGATTGGCATCTAATACCACTACTTCTTCTTTTACTTCTACCACGATTACTTGAAACTGTTGTCCTTGACCATTATTCATTGTTAAAGCCATTCCTACTGTTGGATTTAAGTCTGCAGGAAATTGTGTTTTAGGAAATTCAACAATCATGTCAGGTTGTTTAGGACCATAGGCTTCCATAAATGGAATATTGATTGTTTTTTTCTCGCCCACTGTCATACCTAAAACGCCGCTATCGAAACCAGGAATAACCATTCCTTTACCCACTTCGAATTCCAAAGGAGCTCTTCCTTCTGAAGAGTCAAATGTCTCACCACTAGTTAAAGTACCGTGATAATGCACTTGAATGGTATCCCCATTTTTTACTTGTTGCATATTGTTTATTTTTAGTAAGGCACCTAGGGTGCAAAGGGCAAAAGTACATAATTATGGCAGATAAACTAACTTTGCATAATGGATAGAAAACCTAGGATTATTTTTATGGGTACCCCTGCTTTTGCAGTGGCTTCTTTAAGCGCCTTATTAGCGGCTAAAATGAATGTGGTAGCGGTTGTCACGGCTCCGGATAAACCTGGCGGTAGAGGTATGCAGCTTCAACAAAGTGCGGTCAAACAATTTGCTATTGAAAATAATATACCGGTGCTGCAACCAGAAAAACTAAAATCACCCGAATTTTTCGAGGCCCTTAAAACGCTTCAGCCCGACCTACAAGTGGTGGTGGCTTTTAGAATGCTGCCGGAAATTATATGGTCTTTTCCTCCCATGGGTACTTTAAATGTGCATGGCTCTTTACTTCCTCAATATAGAGGAGCTGCTCCCATTAATTGGGCCATTATAAATGGAGAAAAACAAACAGGTGTCACTACTTTTCAATTACAACATGCTATTGATACAGGTAATATATTATTACAAGCACCTATTGATATTAGCGCCAATATGACTGCAGGTGAATTGCACGATACCATGAAAGAAGTGGGCGCTGCATTGCTCGTAAAAACAATTGAAGGGCTAAATAATAATTCCATTCAAGCGAAAGCGCAATCGGAAATAAGTGTTGAACTAAAACATGCACCTAAGATATTTACAACTGACTGTGAAATTAATTGGGAGCAACCTGCAGTGAAAATTCATAATTTAATTAGAGGGTTGGCGCCATTTCCAGGGGCCATTACCAAAATAGAGGGAAAAATGGTGAAGCTATTTACTACACATATCATTGATACGCCTGCCGCAGAAAAAGCAGGAAGCTTTATTACCGATGGAAAAACATTTGCAAAAATAGCTTGTAGCAACGGCTACATTGGTATTGATGATATTCAATGGGAAGGAAAAAAGAGAATGCCTATTACCGATTTTTTAAGAGGCTATAGAAAACCTAATTAAAAATTATTATTAATCTATATTAGTACAAAACTAGTAATGATGTAAAAAATTAGGAATGATATAAAACTAGGAATAGTACTAGTATAATTTATTTAGTTAAAGCAGCATTAAATTCTTCCACCGTTACCAGTCCTTCATGTCTCCATGTTTCTTTACCATTTTTAAATAAAATAAAAGTAGGTAAGCCTTCCGCATTTAGAGATTTCATTACATCTATATCATTAGCTCCATCTACTCTTAAAAAATAAAAAGGAGCAGCAGGTTTTTGATTTAATACCTCTAGTACTGGTACCATTTTTCTACAAGGAGGACACCAATCGCCTCCTACTTCAACTAGTACTATTTTATTAGAACTGGTTATTGTATTCAAATCCTCAACGCTCATTTGGGCTTTGTTCACTGTTCCTTCTACAGGAAATCCATTCATTTTCCAGTTGCTCAAACCGCCTTCTAAGTTAACCACTGTATAGCCTTTTGCTTCTAATGCAGCTTGTGCCGAAGCACTTCTTGCACCTACCTGACAATACACATATACGGGCAAATTTTTATCTAAGTGTTGGGTTCTATCCGTGAATTCTTTCTTATCTAACCAATTTGCTTGTAAGGAATTTTGTATATGTCCTCCGTTAAATTCTGCAGCGGTTCTTACATCTAAAACTTGAATATTTTTAGCATTAATGGCTTCTTTATAAGCAGCAGCATTTAAAACACGAGATAAACTTGTGCTTGTTTGCGCACAACTTATCAAAAAACTTGCCATGAACAATAGGGAAACACAAAATTTACATTTCATAAAAAATAATTTAAAAAATTAATAAGTAACTGAGATCTGGAAAGTCTTATTGGTAATGCCTAAGATAGCTGCAGCAGCATCACTTAAACGATATTGAATTGAATTCCCTACCTCTGGTAAGGCATTGATTACTTTAGCACAAATACTTTTTAAATCGGATGTGGTAATTCTTACAATGGTTCCAATAGGTAATTGATTGGTTAAGATATAAAACTTTTTATCTTCCCATCCACTTACGCTTTTAAAAACAGCAGCCGTACCTTCTAAGGTTTGAAAACTTGCCGATTTTTTTTGATTGGTAAATAAACCAGCAAAATAGCCTTCTTCTAATTCTGTATTATTTACAAGAATGGTAGACTTACGTAAACTATCTGACAACCTCATTTTTTCTTTATTGTCTGCAATTAATTTACGTGGTTCCGGATTTTTAAGCGGCACAAATGCACTGCGTTTTCCTCGACGCTTTTTACCTTTTTTTGAAATGCTTTTTTTACCCTTCTTTTTTGATTGAACAGTAGCCTTTTTCTTGTATTGAGCAGTTGTTTTTACTGATTGCTTTTTGGTCTGCTTACCCTTGGCGGCATAAGAAGACAATTGGCCTGAAAGGCCAATGACTACAAAAACCAGTAAAATCAATCTCTTAAGCATCTGACGAAGGTACAAAAATGAATGGCAAAGAAAGTAGAAAATATGTTAATTATACATTTATGTAATATATAATCATTAGTAATTCAATATTCTCCATTCATTTGGGTAGTAATTATTTGATCTATTGGGAAGTAATTTGGCCCAGCCTAAACGGGTGTTTTTGTATTGAATGGCATGCCAACCTTTGCCCCCCGGTAAGTTTAAGTCGGCCCTTCTTAAGTATTGTAGGGCAGTTGCTTCGTCCACTTCCATGGTTTGAAAGGGAAGATTTTTCCAAGTACTCATGGCAAGCGCATGAGCGGGAATTAAATCGGCTCCTTTTAGTGTACCAATAGCCAAGCCCATTTTTTTAACATATAAATTTTTAAGTAGCGTATTATAAGCATCTTTACATTCAATAGCTAAAGCAATAATATTTTCTTGATGATTGATATAATAATAATCATCAGGCAAAGTGAAATGCGTATTTAAAATTTCTGTTTCTTTTTTTGTAATAGCAGTGGTTTCAAAAGAGCTGTCGTAGTAAGATGAATTAGTATCCGTTTCTTTTTTAAATACCGCTAAGAAAAAACCTTCTCCTTTTATTTTATCAGGATAAAACCTGTAGCCTTTAGAATGATGTATTGGACTTTCACTTTGAATAATACCCCAGTGATTATCTATATTTAAATCAATACTTTTCATTCCCTGCATCGCTGCAATCTTATCCAAAATATTTTCATCTTCTTGCATTGAGTAAGAACAAGTAGAATAAATTAAATAGCCTCCTTCTTTCAAGCAATCAATACTATCCTCTATGATGCGCGACTGCCTTATACTACAATGCTGCACCGCATCTTCACTCCAATGTTCAATGGCTTCAGGGTCTTTTCTAAATAAGCCACTACCACTGCAGGGTGCATCAATTAACAATACATCGAAAAACTGAGGAAGTGCCTTAAAATGAGAAGGATCGTTCTGTGTGACCACGATATTATCTGCTCCCCACTTAGTCATATTCTCTACCAAAATGGCATTTCTATTTTTTATGGTTTCATTCGCTACCACTAATCCCTTTTTAAAATAATTCGCAAGTAAACTAGTCTTGCCTCCTGGTGCTGCGCATAAATCTAATACATGCATTGAACCAGCATTAGGGGCTATTTGTTTTAAAGCATGGTGTAAAAACATACTACTAGCCTCTTGCACATAATAAGCCCCTGCATGCCATAAGGGATCTAGTACAAACATTGGGCGTTCTTTTAAATAATGCCCGTCTTCACACCAAGCAATAGGACTTGCTTCTTCAAAGAAAGAAGAGGGCTGTTCTAAAAAAGATTTATTGGTGTTTATTCTTATAGAAGTAATTGACTCCTTTAGTTCATGTGTTTCTACGAACGCCTGCTCGTTGAAACCAGGTAAGCCTTTTAAAGATGATATGAATGATGGAGGTAGCAATGTATAAATAGTTTAAAAACGGATGGTAAAGTTTTCTTTCTCTTTATTTCCTTTTTTAAGAAACACAATACCTATATAAAATAAATCAATGGTCAATGATAGCCTAGAGTCGGCTTTAATTTCCTCCCAAGCTTTTTCCATTTCACTGCTCCAATGTATATCATCAAAGATTAAAATTGTATGCTCATCGGATTTAGTTAAAAGTAAATTAAAATATTGCATAGTGGGCTTGTATCGATGATTCCCATCCACATAAGCAATACCAATAGTTGAAATACTATTTAAATAATTGGGTAGGCTTTGATCAAAATTGCCTTCTATTAATTGTATGTTTTGAAACCCTAAATTTTTAAAAGTAGCCAAGGCCTGCTTTGCAACAGCAGGCGCACCTTCCATGGTCACCACTGAAGCACTGGGCGCAGCCTCTGCTAAATAACATGTAGTTATACCTAAGGAAGTACCCATTTCTAATATCTGAGTGGGCTTATAATAAGCAACAATGCGGTTTAAGAGCGTACTGTACTTTTTTGGCTTTAAAGCACTTTTGGCAATTTGGGCAATGGTTTTTGATTTATTCCCTTGCAGATCGCCACCTGCACCCATATCAAGAATGGTGATTTCATTTTGACTGCTTAATAATTGATGGCGGTAATTTTCAATGGCATCAAACCCTAATCCCTTTGTTTTTGCATTCAACACATTTTTTATAAAAGCATACACAAATGGAGAATGAACTCCATGTCCACGACCATTAGAGGCTTTCCATAAATAACTGATGTATTTATTAATTAAGGAAAGAGTGTTGTACTTCATTTTCTTTTCCAACATTCAAAGTCAAATGAAAATTTATGTTTTTCATCAGCCGCATTTTGATTGCTGCTCACCATTTCCCATTCAGCATTTAGCTTGGGGAAATAAACATCGCCCTCAATAGTAGTATGTACTCTTGTCAACCAAATTTTTTGTGCTAGAGGCAAGGCCATTTCATAAATTTCACCCCCACCTATGACCAACAATTCTTTGTAGCTAAATTTATCAGCCAAAGTAATGGCTTCCTCCATAGTATGTACCACCGTTACATCTTCGTTTACCCAATTTTTATTGCGGGTAATAATAATATTCAACCTGCCATTTAAAGGCTTACTGCCCATGGACTCAAATGTTTTACGTCCCATTAAAATAGGCATACCCCATGTAGTGTTTTTAAAAAAGCGCATATCCTTGGGTAAATGCCATAATAATTGATTGTTTAAACCAATGGCATTGTTTTCAGAAGCGGCTACTACAAGGGTTATATTCATTTATATTATTTTAAACAGCCACCGGCGCTTTAATACTAGGATGTGATTCATAATTTTCTAAAGTGAAATCAGAGAATTGAAAAGAGAAAATATCTTTTACTTCTTTATTAATTTTCATAGTAGGAAGTGGAAAAGGTTTTCTTGACAATTGCAAGTTTGCTTGCTCCACATGATTATTATACAAATGCACATCGCCAAAGCTGTGCACGAAGTCGCCGTATTCTAAATTACATACCGAAGCAACCATCATAGTCAGTAATGCATAAGAAGCAATATTAAAAGGTACGCCTAAAAATACATCGGCGCTGCGTTGGTATAATTGACAACTTAATTTTCCATCGGCCACATAAAATTGAAACATATTATGGCAAGGCATTAAGGCCATCTTTGATAAGTCACCCACATTCCATGCACTAACAATTAATCTTCTACTATCGGGCGTCTTTTTTATTTGTTCAATTAATTCTGAAATTTGATCAATCACAACACCGTTGGCGCCTTCCCAACTTCTCCATTGTTTTCCATAGACAGGACCTAGGTCGCCATTTTTATCGGCCCACTCGTCCCAAATGCGAACCCCATTCTCATTTAAATATTTAATGTTGGTATCGCCATTCAAAAACCAAAGTAATTCGTAGATAATACTTTTCAAGTGAAGCTTCTTGGTAGTTACCATTGGAAAGCCTTCTGCCAAATTAAAACGCATCTGATATCCAAAACAACTTTTGGTACCAGTTCCAGTTCTATCGGTCTTTTCAGCCCCGTTGTCAATAATGTGTTGTAGTAAATTCAAGTATTGTTGCATAGTGCAATTTACAACCAATACCTTTTATGTAGAAATCATTTTTTGGCCTTCCTGCGCGCCAATTCCTGCCTTATGAAAAGTAGCTCCCTACTGGTTTGGCCATTGACGCTCGAATTTTCCTCTGCCCTTCTCATTAAATAAGGAATAACATCCTTAATGGGCCCAAATGGTAGGTATTTACTCACATTATACCCCTCTTTTGCCATATTAAAACTAATGGGATCGCTCATGCCATATAATTGAGAAAAATGCACATGTGGATCACCAGCTGAAATTCCTTTTTCGATCATGAGTTGCGCAATTTTCAAATTGCTTTGTTCATTATGGGAGGCCAATATGAATGAAATATTTTCTTTGTTTTGGATACAAAACGCTGCTGCATCATCAAAATCTTTATCGGTGGCTTCTTTATCTAAATGTATTGGAGACGCAACACCCTGTTCTTTAGCACGTAGTCTTTCTTTTTCCATATAAGCGCCACGCACCAACTTAGCACCTAATTTGAAGTTTTTTTCTTTTGCAATTTTATAAGAGAGCTGTAAAAAATGATAACGGTCATTTCTATATAATTGATACGTATTATACACCACCACTTTCTCTTTATTGTATTCAGCCATTAATTCAATGGCTAAGCGGTCAATAGGGTCTTGTATCCAAGTCTCTTCAGCATCTAATAAAATGCCCACACCTTTTTCTGCAGCTAAATCGCAAATGGCATACATTCTTTCTTTCACACGCTCCCAAGCCGCGTCTTCTATTTCACTATCATGTATACCACTTCTTAATCTTGGCGCTTCATTTAAAGTTTCTAGCAACTGCAAACTGGCAATACCTGTTAACTTAATACTTACAAAAGGAATATTATTTTGAGTGGCAGCAAACGCCAATGCTTCCATAATTTTTTCTGTGACATTGTCAAAATTCTCTTCGCCTTCTTTTGCTTCCACACCATAATCTAAAATAACTTGCACACCATAAGCACCTAATTGCTTTGCTACTCTTGCTGTTTCTTCTAAAGTTTCTCCTCCTACAAATTGATTAAATATAGTGCTGCGAATTAATCCATTAACAGGCAAACCAGAATTCATTAAAGCAGGCGTTAATTTAGTAGCCAAAGAAACAATGATGGGGCTTTGTATAACGGTAAATAAAAAGCGAGCTCTTTTTAATTCAGCTGTAGATTTATATGCAAACGCAATTTGTGTATTGTCTAAAGATAGGCTCATGCTAACATTTATTGGTATCGCAAATATCGTTAGTAAAACTTAAAAATCAAAGGATTATATCCATTAAATAAGAGTTAAGTATCTTTATACTTGTTAAATAAAAACCTTGTTTTATGAAAATTGTTTCTACAGAAATTTTCTTGTTTAAAATTCCCATGACCCCTTTTACCATTGCCACGGGAACGATGCACTACGCGCAAAACATGGTTATTAAAATGCATACCGATGAAGGCATTATAGGTTGGGGAGAATGCTCTGCCTTTCCTATGATTGTGGGAGAGACACAGTTAAGTTGTTATAATATTGCCAAGGATTTTGCTACTTACCTGAAAGGAAAAGACCCTCTTGCTATTTCAGAAAGATTAATTGAACTTGATACCATTATTGCAGGCAACTATACAGCCAAAAGTGCTTTTGATTTAGCCTTATATGATATTGCTGCTAAAGCTGCAGGCAAACCGCTCTATGCTTTTTTAGGGGGGAAATCTAAACCTATTGAAACCGATTTAACCATTGGCATTGATACCCCTGAAAGTATGGCCAAGGATGCCATTGATTTTGTGAAGCAAGGTGTAAATATTATTAAAGTAAAATTGGGAAAAGATCCTGTACAAGATATTGAAAGAATAAAAAGTATAAGAGAATCTATTGGATATGATACTAAAATTAGAATTGATGCCAATCAAGGTTGGGCAAAAGAGGAGGCCTTAAAAGTGTTGGAAGCATTAGCCCCATATGAAATTGAATTTTGCGAACAACCTATGCGTAAATATTACGACGATTATTTACCTGCATTATGCGCAGCCTCTCCTATTGCTATTATGGCCGACGAATCGGTGTTCACGCATCATGATGCAAGAAGATTAATCGCAGAAAAAGCTTGTCACTCTATAAATATTAAATTCTCCAAAAGCGGAGGCATCCATGAAGCTATAAAAATTCATGCTATTGCTAAAGCCAATAATATACCCTGCATGATGGGTGGCATGCTAGAAAGCCGTTTAGCATTAAGTGCTAAAATGCATTTTGCCATGGCCATGGACAATGTAAAGTATTACGATATGGATACTTGTTTATTGGGGCATTTAGAAGACCCCATTATTGGAGGTGTTCAATTTAATGGAATGCATTTAAGCATTAGCGATACCCCTGGTATTGGCGCAGAAGTAGATCCAGCCTACTTAGCTAAATTGGACCATTTTACAGTTTAAGATGTACCTTTGTTGTACAAACAATTTTTATGGAAGCAAGAAAAGCAAAGGATTCATTTATTACGATGAATGAATTAGTCCTACCGAATGACACCAATACTTTTGGAGATTTAATGGGAGGCAAGCTTATGTACTGGATGGATATTGCCGCTTATTTATCTGCAGCGAAACATTGTAATTCAGGTGCCATGACCGCATCAGTGGACAATATTAGTTTTAAAACTCCTATTAAATTAGGCAATGTAATTTGTATTGAAGCAAAAGTAACAAGGGCGTTCACTACTTCTATGGAAATTCATTTAAAAGTTTGGAATCAGAATATGATTACACAAAGTAAAGAATTAAGCAACGAAGCTTATTTTACTTTTGTAGCCTTGGATGAAAATAAAAAACCAAAACAAGTTCCAGCAATTATAGCTGAATCTGAAGAAGAGAAAAAGTTTTACGATAGTGCACTTCGTCGTAGACAACTTCGTTTGATATTAGCAGGAAAAATGAAGCCAGATGATGCTACTGAATTAAAGGCTTTGTTTGTGAAAGACTAATTACATGCTATGGTGCTTGCCTTTAAGCATGTAGTCTTTGCTTTGCTCAATGGCGTCCATGACTTGATCAAGTATTGTTTCTACAGAACTATTATAATCAATTACTAAAGCTGGCTTAAAACGAACCGTTAAAGGAGTACCTACTTTTTTAAAGGTTAAACCTTTCTTGGTAAAGGCACGCCAAAATCCATTAATAACTACAGGCACTACAATAGGTTCATTATTTTTAATAATATGCGCGGTTCCTTTTCTGCCTGGTGCAAAGGGCTTGGTAGTTCCTTGCGGAAAAGTAATGACCCAGCTTTTAGATAATGCTTTATCAATTTTTTGGGTATCAAATACATCTCTATCTCTATTTACATCTTCTCCCTCTGCTCTCCATGTTCTTTTCACTGTTAAAGCTCCTCCTAATTTAAACAACCTAGTGAGCCAACTGCTATTCATGGTTTCTTCTGCAGCTACAAAAAATACATTGGTAAAAGGATTCAATAAATAATAAGGTATGCCTAGTTTATTAAACTTCCCCCATTTCACAGCACAAAAAATATGTACAAAGGCAATCACATCTCCGAAATAGGTTTGATGGTTACTTACAAATAAAACATTCTTATGGGGTAACTCTTTCAAATTTTCAGTACCCTCAATTTCTACGGTATTAAATAAGGCAAGCCCAGGGTAAGTAAATATACCTACCACCCCATATATAAGGGAGCGAAATATTCTAATATGTTTTAAGCGATCTAAAATCGTCATCTAGGTTCAAATGTTTACAACTGCAAGATAATACATTAAATTTAACTCGAATATCTCTGTTTAAACAACAAATACTACCTTTAGGCGATGGAAAAATCTGCTGTAATTTTTGATATTGATGGCTTATTAATAAATAGTGAGCCTTTATGGAACCAGGCTGCCGCTGAAATATTTAGACAATACGGCATTATCTTAACAGAAGAACAATATGCCCTTACAACTGGCCTTCGCTCTAAAGAATTTGTAACCCATTGGTTAATACAACATAAAATACCTGCTACTGAATTTGATAGAGTAGAAGAAAAAATTGTAAACCTTGCTTTAAGCTTAATTGATAAAGACGCCACCTTAATGCCAGGCGTAGAACATATATTTCAATTTTTCTTAAAAAGAGATTTTAAAATAGGCTTAGCTACTTCTTCTCCTGTTGAATTAATAGAATGGGTAAAAGATAAATTAGGTATAAGAAGTTTTATTCATGCAAGTTCTTCTGCTCAACATCTTCCTTATGCCAAACCTCATCCTCAAGTATACTTAGATTGTGCAGCAGCCATGCATGTCTCTCCTTTAGCTTGTATATGTTTTGAAGACTCTGTATATGGAATGACAGCAGCAAAAGCTGCAAGAATGACTTGCGTAGTGGTTCCATCGGCAGAACATAGTAAGCTACCTCATTGGGGCCTGGCCGATTTAAAATTAAGTTCCTTACAAAATTTTGGTGATTTGCATTTTAATATGCTCAATCACTAAATTCAATTAAATTGCAGGTAACCATGGAACTAGCAAAAAAAGTAATAGCAAAAGAACTGGAGCTCTTTGAAGAACATTTCAAAGAAGCCGTAAAAAGCAGAGTGTCCTTGCTAGACCGCATCATGCAATATATTGTAAAGCGAAAAGGGAAGCAGATGCGTCCTATGTTTGTTTTACTTTCAGCCAAACTTCATGGTGAAATTAACGATGCCTCTTATAGAGCCGCTTCCTTAGTTGAATTATTACATACTGCGACATTAGTACACGACGATGTAGTAGATGATGCTACAGAAAGAAGAGGTATGTTTTCCATCAATGCATTATGGAAAAATAAAATTGCCGTTTTAGTAGGCGACTATTTATTATCTAAGGGCTTATTATTATCTCTTGAAAACAAGGATTTTACCATACTCACTATTTTATCGAATGCAGTAAAGAAAATGAGTGAGGGAGAATTACTACAAATAGAAAAAACAAGAAACCTAAATTTTGACGAATCGGTTTATTATGAAATTATAAGTGGTAAGACTGCTTCATTACTAGCTTCTAGTTGCGCAGCTGGTGCAAGTTCGGTTACAGAAAATGATGAGACTATTCAAAAAATGCGCGAGTTTGGCGAAAATGTAGGTATGGCCTTTCAAATTAAAGACGACTTATTTGATTATGGTGAAGCCAAAATTGGTAAGCCTACAGGCAATGATATCAAAGAAAAAAAATTAACACTTCCTCTAATTCATATATTACAAAAAGTAAGCCCGTCTTTAAAAAAAGAAATTATTTATATTGTTAAAAACAACAATAACGATAAAGAAAAAGTAAAATTTGTAATAGATCATGTCATATCTTACGGAGGCATTGAATATGCGACCCATAAGATGAATGAATACAGAGACAAGGCCTTACTAATCTTAAATTCTTTTCCTACTAGCCCTACTAGAGAAGCTTTAGAGGAATTAGTAAGATATACAACCGACAGAAAATTTTAATGGATAAAAGATGGAATATACTTGCAGCCGATACTGCAACCGTGCAGACCTTGCAAGATTCATTAAAGATTCATCCCATCTTATGTGAATTATTAGTACAAAGAGGTATTGACAGTTTTGATGCTGCTAAAAAATTCTTCCGCCCTCAATTAGAACACTTACACGACCCTTGGTTAATGAAGGATATGGGTAAAGCAGTAGACAGAATTGAAAAGGCGGTGGTGAATAAAGAATCTATTTTAGTTTTTGGCGACTATGATGTTGACGGAACTACTTCTGTAGCTACCTTATACCAATTTTTAAAAAAATTGACAGAACAGGTAGATTATTATATACCCCATAGATACAAAGAGGGCTATGGTGTATCTAAAATTGGAATTGATTACGCAAAGCAAACCGGCATACAATTAATAATATCGGTTGACTGTGGTATTAAGTCCATTGAATTGGTTGAATATGCGAAAGAGCTTGGCATTGATTTTATTATTTGCGACCACCATTTACCCGATGCTATTTTACCGCCTGCTATTGCCATACTAAATCCAAAACAAATTGATTGTAATTACCCCTTTAAAGAATTATGTGGCTGCGGCGTGGTGTTGAAATTAATTACTGCCTTAGCAGATAAGTATAAACTGCCTGCTGAATCGTATTTAGAATATTTAGATTTAGTAGCCACCGCTATTGCTGCCGATATAGTGCCCATTGTAGATGAGAACAGAACCTTGGCTTATTTTGGATTGCAACAAGTGAATGAATCTCCCTGCCCTGGCTTACTAGCCTTAATGGAGTTAGCCAAGCAAACTACGCCTATGCGTATTACGAATTTAGTATTTGCAGTAGCGCCCAGAATTAATGCAGCAGGCAGAATGGACGATGCTAAAAAAGCAGTGCAATTATTTATAGAAAAAGATTATTCAAAAGCACTTGCCATTGGTTCATTATTACAACAAGATAATTTAGATAGAAGAGAAGCCGATACTACCATTACTGAAGAAGCCTTAGCGGAAATTGAGTTAGATCCGAATCATGCCAATAAAAAGTCATCGGTAGTGTTTCAATCGCATTGGCATAAAGGTGTGGTGGGTATTGTGGCAAGCAGGCTTATAGAAAAACATTATAAACCCACTATTGTACTTACACAAAGTGGAGAAGTGGTAACAGGAAGTGCAAGAAGTGTTGTAGGCTTTAATTTATACGAAGCCTTGCATGCTTGTAGAGCACACTTAATTGGATATGGCGGACATTTCGCCGCAGCTGGTATGACAATGGCTTTAGAAAACTTAGAAGCCTTTAAAGAAGCATTTGAAAAAGCGGTATCAGAAAGAATTACACCTTCACAACTCATTCCTGAAATTGTTATTAATGCAGTTATACCTATTGATAGCATTAGTATGAACTTTTATCAAATTATTTCGCAGATGGAACCTTTTGGACCAGATAATATGCGCCCTTTATTTTTAGCTAAAAATGTATACGATACCGGTTATAGCAAACTTGCCAAGGAAGCACATATAAGTTTTAATATCACACAGGGCAATCAAATATTAAAAGGTATTGGTTATAATATGGCGCAGCATATTGGTATAGTAAAATCGGGCAAGCCCTTTGATGTAGTGTTTCAATTACAATTGAATGAATGGCAGGGAACACAAACAGTGCAAATGCAGGTATTAGACTTGAAAGAAAGTGGGTCTTACAATAATTAAAAAAATAAATACTCATAAAAAAAGGCGTTCAAATTTGAACGCCTTTTTAGTTATATAAAAGTTCGATTACTTTAATAAATCAACACTTCTATTAATAAAGTTGGTTAACTCTGCTCCTTTTAATAAACCTTGAGAAAGCAAGGCTAAGTCTGCTAAGTTGCGGGCTTGCTTTTGTTGCTTTTCAACATCGGGCTCATTTAACAAAGCTTGGAATATAGCATGATTACCATTAATAGTTAAATGCACTTCATCCGGCATTTGCGCATAAAATGCAGTCATACCTCCACCACCCATGCTGGCCATATCTTTCATACGACGCATAAATTCAGGGCGCGTTGCAATTACTGGAGCAGCGTCTTGGCTAAGGCCTTTCACTTCAACGGTAATAGTAGTTTCAGGTATTTGGAATTCAAATAATTTTTTAGCTTGCTCTACTTCATCTTTAGATAAAACAGAATCAACATTTTCTTGCTTGTCTATTAAGTTGTCTACTACATCGGCATCTACTCTTACAAACTGAACGCCTTCCCATTTCATTTCCACATTGTTAATGAAGGCGGCGTCCACCATGGTTTCTAATTTAATAACCTTGTAGCCCTTACCTACTGCTGCTTGTATAAAAGCATCTTGACCTACTGGGTTGGTAGTATACAATAATACTTGTTTGCCGTCTTTATTTTTTTGATTCGACTCAGTTGCTTTTTTGTATTCATCTAAAGTATAGAATGTCCCTGCAGCGGCTGCGTCTTCTAAGATTAAAAACTTATTGGCTTTATCTAAGAACTTATCGTCGGTAATCATACCATATTTTACGAATAAGCCAAGGCTCTCCCACTTCTCTTCAAATGCCTTTCTATCGGAATTAAATATTTCTTCTAATTTATCGGCTACCTTTTTAGTAATGTGTGCATTAATTTTTTTCACATTTGGGTCACCTTGTAAATAGCTACGACTAACGTTCAATGGAATATCTGGGCTATCAATAACACCATGTAATAACATTAAAAACTCAGGTACAATATCTTTTACTTCATCGGTTACAAATACTTGGTTGCAATACAACTGAATTTTGTCCTTTTGAATTTCAAAGCTTTGCTTAATTTTTGGGAAGTATAATATACCCGTTAAATTAAATGGATAATCTACATTTAAGTGAATCCAAAAAAGTGGTGTCTCCCCAAAAGGGTATAATTCTTTATAAAAATTCTCGTAGTCTTCCTTGGTTAAATCGGCAGGCTTACGAATCCATAAAGGATTAGTATTGTTAATTGGTTTTTCAAGCTCTTGACCTTTTACTCCAGCATCTGCTGCTTTTCCGTCCTCGCTCTTAGCCTCCTTTTTCTCCGCATTCGCATCAGTAAAATAAATAGCTACTGGCAAGAATTTACAAAAACGATCCAAGATAGATTTCACACGATTAGCTTCTAAGAACTCAGCACTCTCTTCGTTAATATGTAAAACAATTTTTGTTCCGCGGGCGCTATAGTCTACTTCGTATAATTCATATTCGGTACTACCATCGCAGCTCCAGAAAACACCTGGGGTATCTTTATGGCTTCTGCTATAGATATCTACTTTTTCACTTACCATGAAGGCGCTGTAAAAACCTAAACCAAAATGACCAATAATGCTAGCGTCTTTGTATTTGGTAACAAATTCTTCTGCACCACTGAAGGCAACTTGGTTAATGTACTTATCTACTTCTTCAGATGACATACCAATACCATTGTCCATAATGGTCAATGTTTTTTCTTTGGCATCTAAAATTACATCTACTCTAAGGTTACCTATATCGCCTTTCACTTCGCCTTTAGAGCTTAATGTTTTTAATTTTTGGGAAGCATCTACAGCGTTACTTACTAACTCACGTAAGAATATTTCGTGGTCGCTGTAAAGGAACTTTTTAATGATGGGAAAGATGTTCTCTGTCTGAACTCTTATTTGACCTTTTTGCATAGTGCTGTTGTTTAGCACTATACTAGCAAACAGGGTACCAAAGCCAAAATTCTGCCAAGCTGTCAAGCCTTTGGCCTATGATGGCTAGTTTTTGAGCCAGGCTGCGCCAGTACAGCGCAAAAGAACCTATGATGGAGACCGGTTTAGGGGTGGTTACAGCGATCATTTCCCGGTGGCCCTTATTTTTAAGCCAATTTTGAGCGGAAATACACTGAAATAGCCTACCTTCGCCCTCCCAAATCTGTTTTGGCAGATTCATTCTGAATAAGGATGTCCACTGGGAAAAACCAATTATTTAACCAAAAAATTCAAGTAATGAACAATTACGAATTAATGGTGATTTTTACACCGGTATTATCTGAAGAAGATTTTAAATCAACTCAGAAAAAATACCAAGACTTCATCAAAGAAAATGGTGGGTCTACAGTAGCCTCAAATCCTTGGGGTTTAAAATCACTTGCTTATCCTATCGATAAGAAAACGACTGGTATCTACTGGATACTAGAATTCACAGCTCCAGCTACAGTGAATGAAAAATTGAAAATTCAATTTTTACGTGACGAACAAATTATGCGTCACATGATTACAAAACTTGACAAGTACGCAGTTGAGTACAACCACATTAAGAGAAACGGCGGTTTCCCTGTTCACAAAGCAGTTGAGGCTTAATTAAATTTTTACCAACATGGCAAAGAATGAAATCAAATACCTAACCGCGATTAAGCAGGAAAAACCTAAGAAGAAATTCTGTCGTTTTAAAAAGTATGGTATTAAGTATGTAGACTATAAGGATACAGACTTCTTAAAGAAATTCCTCAACGAACAAGGTAAAATGTTACCTCGTCGTTTAAGTGGTAACTCTTTGAAGTATCAACGTAAAGTAGCTGACGCTATCAAAAGATCTCGTCAAATGGCTATGTTACCTTATGTAACCGATTTATTTAAATAGGCTCGAAAAAATATTAGTAAACCATCCCTAATCTCGCGGTTTAGTTTTTAAACCTCGGCGAGTGACAGCAGAAAATGCTGGGCTCTTGGGAACTAAAAAAATGATTATGAAAGTTATCTTAATTAAAGATGTAGACAATTTAGGTGGTAAGGACGAACTAGTAAACGTTAAAAACGGTTACGCACGTAATTTCTTATTCCCAACAAAGTGTGCTATTGAAGCAACTGAATCTAATACAAAGCAATTAGATGAGCGTTTAAAAGTAAAAGCGAAGAAAGAAGCTGCTATGTTAGCTGAAATTTCTAAAGTAATTACTGTATTAACTTCAAGCCCTGTGAAATTAACTGCTAAGACTGGCGCGAATAATAAAATATTCGGAAGCGTTACTGCCTTACAAGTTACTCAAGCTATCCGCGCTCAAAAAGGATACGAAATTGACAGAAGACGTATTACCATTCAAGATGAAATCAAAGAAACTGGTAGCTATAAAGCCACTATTGACTTTGGAAATGGTCAAAATACTGAAATCGATATTGAAATTGGAGCTGAGGCTTAATTAGCCCTGGACCCTTTTTAGGTCTTTTTGCAGCTTAAAAACTGCCCCAAACCCCTCTCGATACCCTCGGGAGGGGTTTTTTGTTGAATTTTTAGCCTATTTATCCACCTATTTTATTAAAAAAGTGTATAAATAATAGAATTGTAGTTATTATCACTATCTTCGGTGTCCTAATGGCGGAAATCTTCCATTAGTTT
Organism: uncultured Sediminibacterium sp.; assembly: GCA_937911175.1. Lineage (GTDB taxonomy): Bacteria > Bacteroidota > Bacteroidia > Chitinophagales > Chitinophagaceae > Sediminibacterium. The sequence goes on along the minus strand of CALDSE010000023.1, from coordinate 1,996 downwards.
TTGATCACTTAATTTAAAAGAACATGAACATTTATGTTGGAAATCTTAGCTGGAATATGACTAGCGAAGATCTAGAGAACTTGTTTACTCCATTTGGTGCAGTAGCAAGTGCAAAAATTGTAACAGACAAATTTAACAACAACAGAAGCAAAGGCTTCGGTTTTGTTGAAATGGCTAACGACGACGAAGCTCGTGCAGCTATCAGTCAACTTCACGACACTGAAATGTTGGGTCGTAACATCGTAGTTAACGAGTCAACTCCACGTCCTGAAGGCGAAAGAACCTTCAAGAAGAAGCCTTATGGTGCTGGTGGTGGCGGTGGTGGATTTAATCGCGGCGGCTCAGGCGGCGGCGGTGGATTCAATCGCGGCGGTACTGGCGGCGGTTACAATCGTGACCGTGGTGGAAATGGTGGTGGTGAATACAATAGATATTAATCAACTGTACACAACTTAACCGTTACAATACATTACAAAATCCTTTCCGTTTATTCGGAAGGGATTTTTTTTGCCCTTTATTTTTTAACTTCAAGCTACTATGGAAAAAAATTACTGGGAAAAAATTGCGCCTTCTTACGAAACTGAAATTTTTGATGTTTTAAAAAACGACAAGTCCGGTAAAATAGTGAAGGCTATATTAAGTTTTGCTGGACCTAAAAAATCGGTGATAGATATAGGTTGTGCTGTAGGTAAGTGGATGCCAGTGCTGGCGCCCGTATTTGGTAAAGTGCAGGCCATTGATATATCTAATAACAATTTAAAAATTGCCGCTAAAAAATATCCGCAGTACACCAACATTACCTATGAAAGAGTAGATATGTCTGCCGCTACTGTAAAAGTAAAAAAGTACGACTCCGCTATTTGTATTAATGCTATTCTCACTTCTTCCTTAAAAAAGAGAAACTTATTTTTTAAACATATGGCTTCCTTTATTAAAAAGGGTGGTGACTTAGTGCTAGTAGTTCCATCCTTAGAATCAAAATTATTCAGCCATATTATTGCCAATAAATATAATGTAGACGATGCTAAAAAAGATAAAGCCCCTACTGGCAAAAGAGCCATTAGTCAAATACGATTTATAAAAGATGGAGTAACTGATATTGACGATGTGCCTACTAAACATTTTTTAAAAGAAGAATTGGAACTATTATTAAATCTTGCTGGATTTACGGTGGAGAAAATTGAAAAGATTAATTACAAGTGGTCTACTGAATTTCATAAACCACCCAGCTGGTTAAAAACACCGCAGCCCTGGGATTGGATGGTGAAAGCAAAGAAGAAATAAAGAGTTGAGGTAGGGACAAAAAAAATCCCCATCAAATAAATGATGAGGATCTTTAATAAATAAGGCAGCTACCTACTCTCCCAGGAAAACCCAAGTACCATCGGCCATGGGGGACTTAACTTCTCTGTTCGGAATGGGAAGAGGTGAACACCCCCGGCAAAACCACCTTAAGACGGTAATTTTATCGGATGTTTAGTCATGACAACTAAACGGATAAAACAATAATTTACATATTGGAGTAAAATCAATAACAGAAAAAAAAATAAAGCTTACGGGCAATTAGTACTACTCGACTTCGCTATTACTAGCCTTACATCTATAGCCTATCAACGTCATAGTCTTTGACGACCCTTAAAAGTAAACTCATCTTGTGGAAGGTTTCACGCTTAGATGCTTTCAGCGTTTATCCTGGCCGTACATAGCTACTCTGCATTACACCTGGCGGCATAACAGATACACCAGCGGTACGTACGCTCCGGTCCTCTCGTACTAAGAGCATGTCCACTCAATTTACTAACGCCCACCACAGATAGGGACCGAACTGTCTTGCGACGTTCTGAACCCAGTTCACGTGCCACTTTAATCGGCGAACAGCCGAACCCTTGGGACCTTCTCCAGCCCCAGGATGTGACGAACCGACATCGAGGTGCCAAACCTCCCCGTCGATATGAGCTCTTGGGGGAGATCAGCCTGTTATCCCCGGAGTACCTTT
>CALDSE010000022.1 GCA_937911175.1 uncultured Sediminibacterium sp. | reverse complement strand
TACCCACTGTGGTGCTTCCCATATAAAATCATTTAACATAATCATGCCTTTCACTTCCCTGTTTCTTAAACTTTTATCGGCATTATAAATATCTTTTCTTTCTGTTTTTACCCAGACTAATTTACCATACAATTTATTATTTTGTATATAGGTTTCTACAATCCCTTTTTTACTAGGTGAAAGCCATTTGCCTACAAAATCATTTTGAGCAAATACATTATTTGTAAAAAATAATATAAAAATAAATAAGCCCGCTTTTTTTAATACTTGTTGAATCATTATAGATTATTTTAGTTTGAATAGTTTTATTTAGGACATTAAATTAATAAATATTTATATTAATCCTATTAAATTCAACGAGAAAAATATCAATAAATAATTAACACTGACTAGAAAGCGAAGTATTAGCAACCCATATTTACCCCGGTTAAGGGTTTGGGAGCTAGGATAAGGGTATTAACTCTTTGTTATTTTATATAAATACACAATTGAAAAGGGTTTGTATTAAACAAGATTCAATACCTTGCTTTTCAGAAAATAATATTCATTACTATTTTTTACCCATAATCTGTTACGCTCAAAATTTATACTATGAAACGAATTTTTTTAGTCATTGCAATTGTTTGTATTGGAATGATAACGCAAGCACAGGATTCAAAAAAAATAATGCTGCCTACTGGCTGGGCATTAAGTCCGGCAGGTAAAAGTTTAGCATTAGGTGATTTGCCTTTGAATATGGCAGTCTCTAAATCAAAAAAATTAATGGCCATTACCAATAATGGACAAAGCACGCAAAGTATTCAGCTTATTAATTTAGTTTCAAATACTATTTTAGATAATATTAAAATTGATAAGTCTTGGTTAGGTATTGCTTTTAGTGCAGATGAAAAAACTTTATACGCTTCGGGTGGTAATGATAATTGGATTTTAAAGTATAGTATCATAAACAATAAATTAAAATTAACTGATTCTATAAAATTGGGAGAAAAATGGCCTAATAAAATTTCTCCTGCGGGCATTTGCATCAACGATGCAAAAAATATTTTATACGTAGTCACTAAAGACGATAATTCTTTGTATGAAGTAAATTTAGTTAGTAAAAAAATAATGAATAAAACAGCGCTTCCTGCAGAAGCCTATACTTGCGTTTTATCTAATGATAATTCAGAACTATATATTAGTGTTTGGGGCGCAGAAAAATTACTAGTGTATAATACTTTAAGTCAAAAAATAACTAGTAGCATTGCTACTGGAACACATCCTAACGATTTAATTCTTTCAAAAAACGGAAAAACAATTTATGTAGCTAATGGAGAAGACAATAGCGTTTCCGTAATAGATATTAAAAATAGAAAGGTACTAGAAACCCTTAATTGTGCGCTGTATCCCAATGCCCTTGCGGGTTCCACTACCAATGGCGTGGCACTAAGTACTGATGAAAAAACTTTATACATTGCCAATGCCGATAACAATTGCTTAGCCGTATTTGATGTATCAGCGGTTGGTAATAGCAAATCGAAAGGTTTTATTCCTGTGGGTTGGTATCCAACTAGTGTTAAGGTAGTAGGGAGTAAAATTTATGTAACCAATGGTAAAGGATTTACTTCATTTGCGAATCCATTAGGTCCTGACCCTTATAATAAGAATGCACAGATGGCGGTGCAAAAAGGTTTATTAAAAAATACAAAAGAGGTTCAATATATTGGAGGGCTCATGAAAGGAACCTTAAGTATTATTAATACCCCTTCCGAAAAACAATTAGGATTGTACTCAGCAGCAGTATATGAAAACACACCTTACACAAAAAACAATGAAGAAAAATCTAATGCAGAAATAGGATCTGTGATTCCTCAAAAAGTAGGTGATCCTTCTGCTATTAAACATGTATTTTATATTGTAAAGGAAAACAGAACCTATGATCAAGTTTTAGGGGATATGAAAGAAGGGAATGGCGATCCAAGCCTTTGTTTATTTGGAGAAAAAATTACACCTAACCAACATGCCTTAGCCAGAGAATTTGTTTTGTTAGATAATTTTTATGTGAATGGTGAAGTAAGTGCGGATGGACATAACTGGACAATGGGCGGATATGCCAATGACTACTTAGAAAAAAATTGGGTGACTAGTTACGGAGGACGTGGTGGTACTTATGATGCTGAAGGTACGCGTGCTATTGCCAATAATAAAAATGGATTTATTTGGGACTATGCAAAAAGAGCAGGTGTTTCTTATAGAACCTACGGAGAATTTGCAGATAACTATAAAGCCAATTTGCCTGTTTTAGAAAATCATTTCTGTCCCTATTATACCAGTTGGGATGAAACTGTAAGAGATACCACTAGAGTGGGTCAATGGAAACGTGATTTTGATTCTTTATTAGCCATTAATCAAGTACCACAATTAAATACCTTAAGAATTATAAACGATCATACGGAAGGCATGAAATTAGGCAGGCCATCTCCCTATGCACATGTAGCGGATAATGATTTAGCAGTGGGTATGTTTGTAGACTATTTAAGCAAGAGTTCTATTTGGAATGAAAGCGTCGTTTTTATAGTAGAGGATGATGCTCAAAATGGCCCTGACCATGTAGATGCACATCGCAGCCCTGCTTATATTGCGGGAGGCTTTGTAAAAAGAGGCTTTGTAGATCATACCGCCTATTCCACAAGCTCTGTTTTAAAGACTATTGAGCTTATTTTGGGCATGCCCCCTATGAGTCAATATGATGCAGGTGCCAGATCCTTATGGAGATGTTTTGACAAGGTATCCAACCCTAAAGGCTTCATTACTAAGCCCTTACAGCAGGATATCAATGAGAAAAATACGGCACGAACAGCGATGCAAAGAAAAAGCGAAACCTTTAATTTCAAAAAGGAAGACAGCATCAATGACCATGAATTTAATGAAGTGTTATGGAAGGGCTTAAAAGGAGAAAACGCCATAGTACCCGCTCCGAGAAGAGCTGCCTTTTTAAAGATGAACCCTAAAAAAGACGCGGACGATTAATAGACTTATTTAATTTGTATAAAAGAGCAGGTTTCTACTTAGAAACCTGCTCTTTTTTTATGCCAAAAAAGGTATCTTAGAGAATGATTATTTAAATCGCCACCTATGAAAAGAAGAGCTTTTGTAAAAAACACTATTATGTCAAGTACCGGATTACTCTTAACCAAAAATTTAATGTCTGCCACAGGTGGACCAGTCTATGGTCAAAATGGAATGACTTATCAATTAAATACTAATTGGGGAACACTGAATGCAGCAAAAACCCCAGTCAATGATTGTCATGAAATGATTCAAGATAGTAAGGGTCGAATTTTACTATTAACGAATGAAACAAAAAATAATCTTATTATTTATAATAAGTCGGGCAGCTTAATGGACTCCTGGGGCACTCAATTTCCAGGCGCACACGGGTTAACGGTTCAACAGAATGGCAAAGAAGATTTTTTATTTATAACCGATACCGATAAACATCAAGTGTATAAAACAACCCTAGATGGTAAAATTTTATTGACCATTGATGCCCCTGCAGACTTGCCTGCTTATCAAAAAAAGGAAGCCTTCGTGCCTACTGAAACCGCAGTACTTGCCAATGGTGAATTTTATATTGCAGACGGCTATGGTGCTCAACATATTTTACATTATGATGAAAAAGGGAAATTAAAAAATGCATTTGGAGGAAGAGGAGCGGGCGATGAATATTTAGACAATGCCCATGGTATTTGTGTAGATACTAGAAACGCTACGCCCACTTTAATTATTACCGATAGAACGCGCAATGCATTCAAGCGTTTTTCAATGGATGGAAAATTAATAGAAGTCATTCACTTGCCAGGAGCTTGTATGTGTAGACCTGTTATCAAAGGCGATTATTTATACGCTGCAGTTTTGCGTTCACCTAATTTAGATACAGTGAATTCAGGCTTTGTAACCATTTTAGATAAAAATAATAAAGTAGTTTCTAATTTAGGAGGCGCTGCCCCAGTATACAACAATGGTGTATTACAGCCTATGTCTCAAACAGAAAAAATATTTATACACCCACATGATGTATGTGTAGATGATGAAGGAAGTATTTATGTGGCACAGTGGGCTTCTGGAAAAGTATACCCTTATAAATTTACAAGAGTATAAAGTTGAATGAACCCGTTTTTAGAATTATTATAATCTAGTTATGAAGAAATATATAATATTTGGCATTTTATTAGCAGTAGCAGGTTTGCTTTATGGGGTAATTGATTTTGCTAAAGCTAAAAAAGAAAAAGAAAGCCTTATTTCCTACAATAGAGATATACGTCCTATATTATCAGATAAATGTTTTTCTTGTCATGGTCCTGATGTATCTAAAATAAAAGCAGGGCTCCGATTAGACTTACCTGCAAGTGCTTTTGCAGAACTTGAAAAAAATAAAGGGCATTTTGCTATTGTTCCAGGTAATCCCGAAAAAAGTGAATTGATAAAAAGAATATCGTCTAATGATCCTGGCATCATGATGCCGATGCCAGAAAGTCACTTAGCCAGATTAACCACAGATGAAATAAAATTATTTACCAAATGGATAGAGCAAGGTGCCAAATATGAAAAGCATTGGGCCTTTGTAGCACCTATTAAAGAAGCCCTGCCGGAAGTAGATAATAGTAAGTGGGTTAAAAATGAAATTGACCCCTTTATATTAGAGAAAATGGAAGCAAAAGGTTTTGATCCCAATGAAACCGCCAGCCGTGAAGCGCTTATTAAAAGAGCTTATGCAGATATTACTGGGCTTGCACCTACTTATGAAGAATTAAACACATGGAGAAATAATAGTAGCGATAACTGGTATGCACAATTATTAGATAAATTATTACAAAAGCCTGCTTACGGAGAAAAGATGGCTTTACTCTGGATGGACCTAGCGCGCTATGCAGACTCTTACGGTTTTCAAGATGATAATATTAGGTCTCAATGGCCTTGGAGAGATTGGGTGATCAATGCTTTTAATACCAATATGCATTATGATCAATTTTTAACCCAACAAATTGCTGGTGACTTATTACCAACTGCCAGCAAGTCTTCTATTTTAGCAACAGCTTTTTTTAGAAATCATAAATACACAGAGGAAGGCGGCGTGATTGAAGAAGAGTACCGCGTGTCTTATAATATTGATAAAACAAGAACCTACGGTAAGGCCATACTAGGCGTTACCATTGAATGTGCGCAGTGTCATGATCACAAGTACGATCCCTTCTCGAATAAAGATTACTACCAGCTTTATGCCTTTTTTAATATGAGTAAAGAAAAAGGATACGAAGGAGATGTAAGTATTTCTACCCCTGCAAAAAATCCAAAATTATTTATTACTAAAGAAGAGCAGTCAAAATTATTATCCTTTATCAATCATGTAGATACGAATAAATTAGAAGTCTCCGTCATGGGAGATTGGAAAATGGGAGATACCGGAAAAACTAGGCCTACCTATATTTTAAGCAGAGGTAGTTATGATGCACCTACTACGGTAGAAGTAAAACCTACTGCACTGGAATCTATTCTTCCTTTTGACACTTTGAAATATGAAAGAAACAGATTGGGCTTGGCCAAATGGACGGTAGAAAAAAAGAATCCATTAACGGCCCGCGTTTTTGTGAATTTTATTTGGCAAGAAATTTTTGGCAAAGGCTTTGTAAAAACATCTAGCGATTATGGTTTACAAGGTGAACTTCCTTCTCATCCTGCATTATTAGATTGGTTAGCCGTTGATTTTATGGAACACAATTGGGATGTAAAATATTTAATGAAAAAAATATTGTCTAGTAATACCTACCAACAATCAAGTGTGGTGAGTAAAAAACAATTAGAACAAGATCCCGATAATCTATATTATACCAGGTCTCCCCGTATAAGATTTAAAGCAGAAATAGTAAGAGATTGGGTATTGGGTACCAGCGGTATTTTAAATCCAATGATTGGAGGACCCAGCGTAAAGCCTTATCAACCCAAAGGCGTTTGGGAAAGCACGACTTCTGGAAGAGGTGTTTTAGCTTCTTACAAACAAGACCATGGCCCAGCCATTTATCGTAGAGGTTTATACACTTTTATAAAATTAACAGCGCCTCCTCCTAGTATGATGATCTTTGATGCAAGTAATAGAGACCAGTGTGAAGCCAAAAGAGCTAGCACCAATACACCTTTGCAAGCCTTAACCATGTTGAATGACCCTGCAGTTTTAGAAGCTTCTCGTGTGTTGGCTGAAAATATTTCAGTAAGCAATAAATCCTTGGAAGATAAATTAGAACAAGCCTTTGAAACCATTGTTATTAGAAAGCCCTCCAGGTTTGAGCGTAATAAATTAATGGACTACTGTGCAAAACAAGTTGCTTTTTTTAATGGCAATGCACCTTTATTAAAAAATACTTTAGCCGTGGGAGAATATCAGCATCCTACTAAAAAGTACAATGAAGCAGAAGCCGCTGCATTAATGAAAACAATATTAATATTATATAATTTAGAAGAGACCATTACAAAATCATAAATAGTATGAATGAATTTTTAGAACATGGCTTAAATCAAAATAGAAGAAAATTTTTATCTAAACTGAGTTTAGGTATTGGTGGACTTGCCCTAGGCTCCTTAATGGTACCGGGCATTTTTGATGCTAGCAATGAAGAAGACTTATTTGCCAATGTACTTCCGCACTTTGCACCTAAAGCAAAGCGTGTTATTTATTTATTCCAAAATGGAGCTCCTTCACAATTAGACTTATATGATTACAAGCCCATGCTACAAAAAATGCATGGAGAAGAATTACCTGCAAGTATTCGCAATGGACAAAGGTTAACAGGTATGACTGCAGACCAAGCTAAATTTCCCTTAGCAGGAACTAAATTTAATTTTGCACAACACGGGGCGAACGGTGGATGGTTTAGTGAATCTATTCCGCATATTGCCAGCATGAGCGACGAGCTATGTATTATCAGAAGTATGTACACCGAAGCCATTAACCACGATCCTGCACTTACTTTTTTCCAAACAGGTGCACAAGTGGGAAACCGCCCTAGCATGGGTTCTTGGGTAAGCTATGGTTTAGGAAGTGAAAATAAAAACCTGCCTGCTTTCTGTGTTTTATTAAGTAAAGGAAAAGGAAATGGACAAGGTGTGTATTCTAAATTATGGAATAATGGTTTTTTAGATTCTATACATCAAGGAGTACAGTTTAGTAGTGGAGAAGAGCCTGTAAAATATTTAACCGATCCTGAATTTATTGATAGAGGAGACAAGAGAAAAATTTTAGATGAGATTGCATCGCTAAATCAAGAAGCTTATAATAATATTGGAGATCCAGAAATTGTAACAAAAATTCAGCAATATGAACTAGCCTATCGTATGCAAATGGCGGTACCAGAAATTACTTCTTTACAAAATGAACCAGAGTCCATTGTAAAAATGTATGGACCAGATTGTTTAGCACCAGGTACTTATGCAGCCAATTGTTTATTAGCTAGAAAGCTTTCAGAAAATGGAGTACGCTTTGTGCAGTTGTATCATCAAGGTTGGGACTCACATGGTAATTTACCTGCAGAAATTGTGGGTCAATGTAAAGATGTAGACAGACCTTCTGCTGCATTAATAAAAGATTTAAAACAAAGAGGATTATTAGATGAAACTTTAGTTATCTGGGGTGGTGAATTTGGAAGAACCAATTATTGTCAAGGAGCACTTAGCAAAGATAATTATGGTAGAGACCATCATCCAAGAGCCTTTACTATTTGGATGGCAGGCGGTGGTGTGAAGCCAGGTGTATTTGGAGAAACCGATGATTTTGGATACAATATAAATTCCTTACCCGTGCATGTGCATGATTTTCATGCAACCGTTATGCATTTAATGGGTGTCGATCACGAAAAATTTACATTTAAACACCAAGGAAGACGCTACCGCTTAACGGATGTAGCAGGTAAAGTGGTCAATGAAATTATAAGTTAAGTATGGATAGTAAAAAACTGAGTCAATGGGGGGAATGGTGTGTTTGTTTTTTAAATCCACTACTATTACTCCTAGCCATTTATAGTGAAGCAAGTAAATCCAATACTATTTTACTATGGTTCGGCAAACTACATCCCTTGGTTTTACATTTTCCAATTGTATTAGGTATTGCGATTGTTATTTATTTAGTTTTTTTTCAAAATAATAAGCTAGCAGAAAGTACAGAAAAATTAGTGCTAGTAGGTAATGCCCTCATGGCATCCATGGTAGCCTTATTGGGATTGTTTTTATCTAAGCAAGATGCTTATGATACCGACACTTTAAATTTACATAAATGGGGAGGCCTATCTATTGCACTCATAAGCTGGGGACTTATTTACCTAAAAAATATTGCTACTAGCATTCAAAAAATAATTGCCCTTACGTATTTGTTGGTGCTATTATTTTTTACCCACCAGGGTGCTATATTAACGCATGGAGAAAATGCTTTGTCTATTCCTAGTCCTGAAGTAAAACTAGCTGAAGAAGTAAAGACCGTTGATTCTAGTTTAACTGTTTACGAAAAAGCCATAGCGCCCATCCTGGCTCAAAAATGTGTAAGCTGTCATGGTCCAGATAAAGTAAAGGGACAATTGCAATTACAAAGTCCTGAACTCATTATCAAAGGAGGTAAAAATGGAAGTATATTAAATGGTATACAAAATGAAGAAGCTCAAATCTTACAAAGAATACATTTACCGAATACAGATGAAAAGCATATGCCTCCAATTGACAAGCTGCAATTGACTTTAGAGGAATTAACCCTACTCAATAAATGGGTAAAAGCCGGCGGGAATTTTACCAAAAAAATAAGCGAGCTTGCTAAAACAGATAGCCTAGCCATACTTGCGATGGCCTATAAAGCACCTACAAAAGGTAGTGGGGATAACGGAAATAACGCACCCGATTTAAAACAGTACAACAGCAACTACCTAACTGTGAATTATTTATTTAGTGGCTCTGAGGAAATAGCCGTCAATTTTTTTCAAGGTTCTTTTTATAAAATAGAGCAGTTAAAGAACTTAGAAAAAATTAAAGATAAAATTGTAAGTCTTAATATGCAAGGCATGCCTATCACTAAAGAAGACCTTGCCATTATTTTACAATTCACAAAACTTAAAAAATTAAATTTAAATTACACTAAATTAACTTTAAACGACTTGCAGCCGCTTAAAACTATTACTAGTTTAAAAAACTTATCTATTTGTGGAATGGATGTAAATCAAAGTACTTTAGCCAAGTTTTTAGAGAAGGCGCCATTTACAGAAATTAATATTTGGACTAATTATTCCAGTGAAAAAGAATTTCAACAATTAATGGCTAACAATAAAAAAGTTAAAATAATTATTGGCGATAATTTAGATGCAGAAATTATCAAATTAACCAGCCCCATTATTGATCAAGACTCTTCTATCATTGTTACTAGCTTAGATGTGGTAGTGAAACATTTTTTAAAAGGTACTGTAGTGAGATATACTACAGATGGTTCAGATCCAGACAGTCTTACAAGTCCTATCTATACTAAAAAATTACGTTTTACTAAAAACACCATTTTAAAAACAAAGGCTTTCAAGCCAGGTTGGTTTAGTAGTGATATGGTTCAAAAAACTTTTTATAAATCGGAAATACATCCGGACACTATTTATTTTGTAACCAACCCGGACAAAAAATATCCAGGCACAGGCGCTAAAACCCTTATTGACTATGAATTAGGGGAACAAAATTTTTCTAATGGTAAGTGGCTAGCTTACAGAGATACCACGATGAAATTTGTGATTGGCTTTAAACAAGCTAGGCCTTTACAGGAAGCACATTTTAATGCCTTTGTAGATAACGGATCCTATATCTTTCCTATCTTATCAATCATGATAGAAGGAAGTAATGATGGCAAAGAATTTAAAAAATTAAATGAAGCTCGCTTCCCTTCCTTAAAAGAAACAGATGTAGTTAGAGAAAATAAATCATTTAGTTGCAGTATTCCAGCAGGCCCTGCCTATAAATATTATAGGTTTACTTTATTGAATTTGAAAAAATTACCTACCTGGCATCCGGGTAAAGGAACCCCTGGCTGGATATTTGTAGATGAATTATTTTTAAACTAGTTGGTTTACTCTATCAGAAACCAGCTATAGGAATCGGCAGCAATAGTAAAAGTAAAATTAATAGTGTAGTCTCTGTTTAATGTATAGGTTTTCGAAACTCCTTTTACATCCTTAATAATAGCTATTTTACTTAGGCCTGTATAATATAAAGGCAGAGAAATGGTTCTTGTAATTGGAACTTGAGTTGGATTAAATAACATCATTAACCCTTTTTGAGCAAGTGCAGGATTCACATGCATCCAACCATCCCAGTCACGGCCATCGGCACGACGTAGTTGAATCATATCTGCATTTAAAATATTTCGATATTTTTTATACCAAAGAATAGTTTTGGCAACCATTTGTCTGGTGGTCTCTGTATCATATAATCTTGGACCGCGATAACAAGCCTGCACACCAGCGCCATAGTATTGCATCATTAACTGTTCGTAATCGTTTAAATGCTCGCTTAGTGGCTCTAGCACTGCTTCTGGCCCACCTCCTTGGTATTTAGTGAGCGGCACAAAGCCCCAGGCCATTGAAGGAATTTTCTCTAAAGTACCATCATGAATATTTTGACGATTAATAATTTTTTGTTGAGGACGAGGCAAAGAAAAGTTAACCTCTCTATATCCTAAAGCTATTTTATGCGTGCCATCTAAAAAATACCAATCTGGTGCATTAATATATACACCACTTTCATTCAACGAGTGGTATAAACCTTTTTGTATTTCCATTTGTTTCCACTGAGAATCATCATACCCTAAATGCCCTGGATGTTTTGTTGAAGCGCAAACATCTCCAGGATAAGGGCCGTCATTTTCCCAAATATCAAAACCAGTATAAGAGAAAAAGTTTTTTATTTTATCTCTATACGCCAGTCCCCATTTACTTCCAAAGCAAGGCGCATTTCCAAAAAAAGCGCCGCCGGGTTTTCCTGTTTTAATATCTACTACATCATCTTCATCACTAATGCGTCTGCTACTAAACAATGAATAGCCCCCTAATAAAATTTTATGATCATGTGCATACTTCGCTAAGGCCTTCCATCTATTTAAATTCGCAGTCGTTGTATCTTCCATTTCTAGATGACTTCCAAAACTTAAAATAACTGCCTCATAGCCTGTGGCCACGCATTGGTCAATAGCATTTATTACTTCTTGGTCGTTTTTACTTACCAAATGCATAAATATAGGATTCTGCGTTGTCCAAGGTGCAATGGTTCTATACATTTGTTTTAACATCAATCCTCTTCTTTGGCGGTCATAACTATCCATTAATAATTCATTCGTACGTACCGATTTAAAAACTTCATTCGGCGCTAAGACAATACCAGGCGCCTTTTCAGGGTATATCTCTAATAAACAAGGTGTTTCAAAATTATAGTTCACTTGTGAAGTATAACTCAAATCGGTTTTCCAATGCGTGGTTTGATCGCTAATATCATAACGCATGGCATTGTTAAATGCATAATTCGTTTCAAAATAAATACCATGTTGTTTTTTCATTTCTTCCGGCTTACCCACCACCGCGCTTTCTTCTTCTACTAAACCCAGTACTTCATTTACGACTCTATTTATTTTAATAGAAGCTGATGATTTGTTTTCTACAGAGACCCATTTGGTCATTAAAGGAAGGCCATCATACAATTCATAATGTACTTGAACCATTATATTTTTTAAAGCAGGTAAATTTGAAATAAATTCAAGTGTTACTGTTTTACCCTTGGCTTGATTCGGATTCGTTAACCAAGTAGTAGGCTTCCAATGAATAAAGGGTTTGATATCGGAAATACTATAGTTTGTAAAAACAAAATCGGAATCTTTTTTTTGTAAATTATTTTCTACTTCTAATCTTAAATAAGCTTTTTCTTTCTGCCCACTTAGTCCGCCAACATTATAAGATGTTCCGTTGAATACTAGTCTTGCCTCGGGCTCAATACTTCTTAATAATTCTTGACCACTACTTAAGTTCGTATAACTTATACAACTCACATTGGGATCTAATAAAAATACGCGTCTAACCAAGCCATTGTCTAAAATGAGTTGCTTGTTTTTAATGAAAATACTAGCCTTCTTTTCAGTAGGTTTTATAAGCCAATCTGCTTGCTGGGCCTCTGATACCAAGGGGCTCAGGAATAAGAGTATAATTAATGTTTTCATCTTGGCTTTTTTAAAATGTTTATGATTTATATCACTATTTTATGAATAGAAATTTACGAAATAATTCATAGGTTTAGATATGAATTAATAATATTTTTAGAAATTAATTTTTCTTTTTCGATAAGCTGAAGGGTTTTCTCCAGTTATTTTTTTAAATATTTTATTGAAATAAGAGAGGCTTTCAAAACCAGTATCATAACAGGCTTCTGTTACATTGGCATTTTGCATCAATAATTTTTTTGCATGGTTTACTCGATATTGATTTACAAAATCGGTATAAGTAAGTTTAGTCGATTTTTTAAAATATCTGCAAAAGGCCGCCTCAGATAAACTTACAACCCTTGCTATTTCAATAATCTTGATAGGCTTTTGAAAATTAGCTTCTACAAATTTATAAATTTGATGCATTCTTTCTTGCTCCTTGATAACTGCATGAGAAGCAATGGGGCGTGTATTTAATGAAGTATATTCTTTACTTGTTGCTAATTGTTGAAAAACTTGAATTAATAATAGTAGCTGATCAAAGGCAGATAGCCCAGTTAATTTTTTTAATAATTCGCCAGCCATCTTTTTTGTTTCACCATAAAAAGCAATACCTGTTTTAGCTCTTTCAAATAAATCATAAATGGCTTGCATCTCGGGTTGCTTATAAAATGCGTCTTCATAAAAATTTTGTCTAAACTGTACCACCACCGTTTCAACAGTTGTTTTTACACCATAATCAAAATTTAAATGTGGAATATAAGAACCTATTAAGGCTAAGTCGCTTCCTTCATAAGTACAAATATGATCACCAATATGTCTAATTCCTTTTTCTGCTTCAACATAAACAAGTTCTATTTCTGGATGAAAATGCCAGTAATAAATTTCATTCAACTTGGGGGTTAAAAGTATTTTAAAGGAACTGCCTTCGTCGGGTTTAATATTTTCTAAACTTAATTTCATCTCAAAGGGAATAACTTGTAATTACAACTATAATAACTAACTTTGACCCTAAAATAACAATAATTTATCAAAATAGAGCAAATATTGGCCAATTTAGGGAAAATGGTTAGCCCCATAGAAACTGTACATTTACTTTATCAAACTAAATACGAATGCTATGGAAAACAAATCAATGGTGCCCAATATGGTACCTACAATGGTGCCTAACAATGCACACAAGGACATACCTGGAAACCCATCCACTGCAAAAAGCAGTGCGACTAGTTTAAACAACCGTACGAATGGTAAACCACTTCGCGTATTAAGTGAAGAAGATTGGACCTTCTGGAAACACAATGGATATATTGTAATTAAAAATGCAGTGCCACGTGAACAAGCCTTGGCTACTGCAAATTTTTTGTGGGAGTTTGAAGAGAAGGACCCTAATAATAAAGAAACATGGTACACTGCACCAAGAGCTGAAATGAAAATGAAAGAGCTTGCGGGTACAGGTATGGTTGAATGTTATAATAACCAACATTTATGGAACAATCGTCAAATGCAAAAAGTGTATGATGCCTTTGTTGATATTTGGGGTACAGAAAAATTATGGGTATCTATAGATAGAGCGAATTTAAATTTCCCTATCAGACCAGGTCATGAATACAAAGCATTTATTCATTGGGATTATGATCCAGAAACAAAACCAGTGAATGTGCAAGGTGTATTAGCCTTAGCCGATCAAAATGATGAAAACATGGGAGGCTTTCAATGTATTCCAGAATTATATAGAACCTATGATACTTGGAAACTAACACAACCAGAAGACAGAGATAGATTTAAACCAGATACTTCTGCATTCACGCCTACTAAAGTAAAATTAGAAGCAGGTGACTTATTAATTTTTAATAGTTTAGAACCACATGGTATTAGAGCGAATAATAGTACAGACAAAGTGCGTATCGCTCAATATTTATCTATGATGCCAGCAGAAGAAAATAATGAGGCTTTAACAGAGTGGAGAGTGAATTCTTGGAAACATAGAATTGCACCAGAAGGTTACGCCTTCCCTGGCGATCCAAGGAATTGGGAGCAAACAAAATATGAAACTGCAGTACTTAATGATCTTGGAAAAAAATTATTGGGACTAGAGAAATGGTAAAGACTACCCTCAATAATGGTATACCTATGCCGCTGTTGGGCTTAGGTGTTTATGATATGTATAAGGCTGAAGCAGAGCAGGCGGTAGAAGATGCTTTAGCAATAGGCTACCGATTAATAGACACGGCTAGCATGTATGAAAATGAAGTAGAAATTGGCAATGCTATAAAAAATGCAGGACTAGATAGAAAGGAAATTTTTTTAACGACCAAGTTAAATAATACCGACCACGGTTATGAAGCCGCTTTAAAAGCTTTTGATGATAGTTTAAAAAAACTTGGCCAAGATTATGTTGATTTATATTTAATTCATTGGCCTATTAAAGAAGGCCGCGCCGCTTCTTGGAAAGGATTAGAAAAATTATACGCGGAAAAAAGAGTGAAGGCCATTGGAGTTGCTAATTATAATATTACCTTATTAGAAGAATTGAAATTAACAGCAAATATTGTTCCTGCAGTAAATCAAATAGAGTTCTCTCCCTGGTTATATCAAGAAGACTTACTAGCCTATTGTAAAGCAGCAGGCATTCAAGTGCAATCTTATTCACCCATTACAAGAGGACTTAAATTTTCAGATGAGCGCTTAGTACTTATTTGTAATAAATACAATAGAACACCTGCTCAGATAGTATTGAACTGGCATCTACAACACGGTATTTCAACTATTCCTAAATCCTCTAAAAAAGAAAGGTTAGTAGAAAATTTTGACGCCACTAGTTTTACCCTTTCTAACGAGGATGTAAAAATAATGAATGGCTTTAATGAAAATTTTAGAATTTGTGACGACCCTCAAACTTATTTATAATTTAAAAATCAATCAACTTAATTAAAAATGAAAAAAATTATTTTATTCGCTCTATTAGCAACTAGTTTTTTAAATACACATGCACAAAATAGAACAGGAGAATTAAAACATGTTGTTTTATTTACTTTTAAAGCAAGCTCTTCTGCAAAAGAAGTAGACAATGTAGCACATACTTTTGCTAAGTTATATGGTAAAGTACCACAGGTTAAAAATATGCAGTGGGGTATTAATATGAGTCCAGAACATTTAGACCAAGGCTTTACACATTGCTTTACGCTTACATTTAATTCTGAAAAAGATTTAGCCGCCTATCAAAAACATCCAGCGCATATTGCATTTCAATCTGTATTAAAACCTCATATGGATAAAGTATTTGTGGTAGATTATTTTGTAGAACCTAATAATTAAAATAAAAGCCCCCTCCAAATAATGGAGAGGGCTTTTTTTATTCGAAACGATTGTAAAAGAAAAACGCGTTATCCTATTTAGTTTTCATTGCAATAGGAAGAGAAGGGCTTTGAATCCACTTAATGAAATTAGAAACCATAGTGTATAAGAAATGATAAATAGCTAGATTAACATACAAATAAGCTAATCCAAGTGCTACATTCACAAAAGCACCAGCCACTAAGAACAAATCATTAATATTCCAAAGCATATCACCAGTGAAGTTTTGGCCACTCGCCATTGTCCAAGAGCTAAGATTATTTAATACCTCTGTTAAATAATCTAATTTTAATGCAGCGAATAAATTAGTCAACCCTTGCATAGGTAAACTACTTAAACCACTAATTGTACTGAAGGCAGTGCCAGTACTTGCATTGTATAAATTGGTATCAAATACAAAAGAGAAGGTTAAGCAAGCGGCGCCAATAAAAGCACCCACTGCGGCCACTTCACCTAGTATTTTGATATTGGTAGTAACAACATCTTTAAAAAGAAATGTTACCATCCCATTGTGTGAACCACCCAGGCTTTCTCCTCTAGCTTTAATGATATGCGCTATGGGGAAGGCTGAGTAAATAAGCAATAAAGTAGTTAAAACACTACCTGCTTTTCCTAGACCCGTGCTACTGGCATCGGTGAAATACCCCATAGCGCCACTAATAATGGCAATTTCCATGGAAATAAACACTACAATCGACAGAATCTGATAGATTGACTTCGTGTAGGATCTTACTCCATTTTGAGAATCGAAATTATCAACTGCGGAGTTTAACTGCGCATTCAAAACTTTTTGATTTACCATCTGGGGGAAATCAAGAATTTGCTGATAGATTTTTTTCATTTTGGTTTGGTTTGGTTTGGTTATTAATAACTAATTCGGTTAATAGAAATTACAATTAATAATCATATAATAATGCTATCTGCAAAAGCAGAAAAACTGTATTTTTTTAGCCTGCCTGTAAAGCACTGAGACTCAAGTTATAAGTCAAAAAAACTTTTTTTCCACGAAATTGAATTTTGTGTTTTCTTTAACATTTATATTTTGTAAACTATATAAGAATATTCATTTTAAGTCATTGACAAGAACTCATTCAAATAAAAAAGGTTATAACTTTATCAATTCAAAATTTAGAAAAAGCAAATTGTACATGAATAAGATAAAACGCAACCTTGGCTATAGTTTAATAAGTATACTCGTATTATTAGTGCTTGTATTTACAGTGTATGGCCAAAAAGATATCCCTGTTGAAAAAATTAAAGCTAAATATGCTAATGCCGCTTCTAAGTATATGCCCCTAATGGGCATGCAGGTTCATTATAGAGACGAGGGCAACCCTTCAGATTCTACTCCCTTAGTACTTATACATGGTACTTCTTCTTCTTTACATACCTGGGACAGCCTGGTTTCCATTATGCTTGCAAACTCTAATAAAAGAAGAATTATAAGATTCGACCTACCTGCCTTTGGCATCACCGGCCCTAATCCAGAGAATTACTATGCAGGTGATTATTATGTTCGCTTTCTAGATTCTTTGTTAAATGCAATGCATATTAATAAATGCACCTTAGCAGGTAATTCTTTAGGAGGAGCCATTGCATGGCAATATACCGTGGCGCATCCCGAAAAAATAGCTAAACTTATTTTAATTGATGCAGGTGGTTATCCTATGAAAAATGAAAAAGGAAGTTTAGGATTTAAATTAGCAAGTACCCCTGTCATTAATAATTTATTATTAGTTATCACTCCCAAATTTTTAGTAAGAAAAAGTTTAGAGACTGTATTTTATGATAACAGTCTTATAAGCGATGCCATTGTAACAAGGTATCATGAAATGCTATTAAGGCAAGGCAATCGTGCAGCCACTTTATCTATATTTAAAAACCGAATAGCCTCATCTTCCGAACCTATCAAAACTATTAAGCAGCCTACTTTAATTCTATGGGGAGAGCAGGATCATCTTATAGCTGTAGAAAATGCCTACCTATTTCAAAAAGATATAAAAGGAAGTGTGCTAGCTGTTTATAAAAATATAGGCCATACCCCCATGGAAGAAGCACCTAAAATGGTGGCCGCTTCTATGGAAAGCTTTCTGAATAATTAACTAACTTGTTGGCATGAATTTTACCATTGGCAGCATTGAAAACTGGGTAGCAAATTATTATGGAATAGAAGTGAAAGCTTCTGTGCTCAATGGTTATGATGAACTTAATTTTTTATTAGTAGAGAAATCGGGCAAGAAAAATATTTTAAAAGTTTCTAATAGTAGCCACGACTATTTTTTCTTAGAAGCACAAGTAAAAATTCTACAGCATTTAGCTAAGTCGGATTTAGCTTCGCAATTCCAAACTTATACTTTAAATAAAAAAGGAGAAACCTTAACGGAAATTACCGTTGACGAAGCAACTTACTATATTAGAATATTAAGTTTTCTAGAAGGTAGCTTTTGGGTAGAAGCCCCAGCAAAAAACAAAGCCTTATTTGAAAATTTAGGCATTTTCTTAGGCAAGATGGATAAAAGCTTAGTTGGCTTTAAGCATCCGGGCATGCACAGACATTATACTTGGGATATTAGTACTGCACGCGATGCGAATTATAAAATAAACTTTATTCCCGATGCTGCTAAAAAAAGAATTGCAGATTATTTTATGCTGCAATTTGAAACAGAAGTACTGCCCACTCTTTCTTCTTTCAGACAAGCCTATACACATAATGATGCCAATGATTACAATGTACTTGTAGAAGGCGATACCATTGCAGGATTGATTGATTTTGGCGATATGGTGTACACTGCCCTTATTAATAATGTAGCCGTAGCCTGTACCTATGCGATGCTGCACCAGTCGGACCCACTAGCTGCAGCCGTTCTAGTAGTGAAGGGTTATCATAGTGCATATGCTATTGAAGAAAAAGAATTAAATATTTTATATTATTTAATAGCGGCAAGATTATGCATAAGTGTAACACAGTCTGCCTATAATGGTTCTTTGGATACCAACAATGAACATCATTTTATAACAGAGAAGCCCGCCTGGGACTTACTATGCTATTTAATTACACTAAACCCCATTAAAGCAGAAAATGCTTTTAGACTAGCTTGTCATTATACATCCATCATTGAAGCAAATGAAAATTATAAAAATATAGAAACTAAAAGAAATACGCATATTGGAAGAAACCTAAGTATTAGCTATGAAAAACATTTAAAAATTGATAAGGCAGCATTACAATATTTATATGACGATAAAGGCAATACCTATATTGATTGTGTAAATAATGTAAGTCATATAGGACATTGTCATCCAAGCCTAGTAAGAGTGATGCAAAAACAAATTGCTAGTTTAAATACCAATACAAGGTATTTAAATAATCATTTAATTGATTATGCACAAAAATTAACAGCTAGTTTACCTGCTGGTTTAAATGTTTGTTATTTTACCAATAGCGGAAGTGAGGCCAATGATTTAGCCATTAGAATTAGTAGGCACTGCACAAAACAAAAAGATATCATTGTTTTAGACCATGCTTATCATGGAACTTCAACGGCCACTATTGAAATGAGTCCTTATAAATTTGATAGAGAAGGTGGCATGGGACAAATGCCTTGGATACATAAAGCCATCAACCCCGATTTATATAGAGGGCCTTATACCTATGAAGATGCTAATGCAGGAGGTAAATATGCAATGGATGTAAAAAATATTATTGATACGCTAGCAAAAGAAAATAAAAAACCTGCTGCCTATATTTGTGAAACACTTTTAGGCGTGGGTGGACAAATGCCCCTACCGCCCAATTATTTAAAAGAAGTATATAAGCATGTTCGTGCTGCTGGCGGTATTTGTATTGCAGATGAAGTACAAGTAGGCTTTGGAAGAGTGGGTTCGCATTTTTGGGGCTTTGAATTACAAGACGTGGTACCCGATATGGTAGTGATGGGTAAACCCATTGGCAATGGGCATCCGCTGGCCGCAGTTATTGTGACCGATGCAATAGCCAATAGCTTTAATAATGGTATTGAGTATTTTAATACCTATGGAGGCAATCCTGTTTCAATGGCAACCGGTTTGGCTGTATTAGATGTTATTGAGAGGGAAGGCTTACAAGAAAATGCACTGCAAGTAGGTAATTATTTATTAGAAGGCATGCGCGCACTTATGCATACACATTCCATTATTGGAGATGTAAGAGGGTCAGGTTTATTTATTGGAGTGGAGTTAGTAAAAGATAGAATTACCAAAGAACCAGCTACGGAGGCCATTAAGCTCATTGTAGAAAAAATGAAGGATAAAGGATTTTTAATGGGTGTTGATGGCCCTTATAATAATGTGTTTAAAATTAAGCCTCCTATTATTTTCTCTATGGAGAATGCAAAAGACTTACTTGCTAATTTAGATACTGTATTAGCCTCTTTATAAAAATTATAAGGCAGCTTTAGAAAAAGTTAATTAGAGATATGTACTTGGTAGTAAGGTATACTACTGTTCTAAAAGTTTTAATTCATTTGCCTTTTTAGACCTAACATTATAAATAACTGAACTTGCCAGTCCGTCGTATTTCACCACTTTAAGTAAGCCCCCTTGTTTATCATAATAATGAGATTCCGTAGCGTACTGCTCATCATAGGCATAGAGTACATAAGTAGTTTTGCTAGAATCTATTAGCTGTCCTATTTTTTCATTATTTTTTAAATAGCTAGGTGTAGTTGCACAAGCAACTATAAAAAACAGCAGGCATATTAAAAAAGAAAAATATAAAATAGATCGGCGCATATTTAAGCCGTCGCTGCTTTTTTATTTTTCATGTACACGTTTAATCCAATAAAGGCAACAATTAATACTAGAGGAATCATTAAAGTGGCATTGATGACTTCTGGTCCCGCTAATTTTTTAGCTTCATTGGTAACCGCTGCTAAGTCTGCTGCTGCAGTACCTGCTGGAATTTTAGCATTCACTAAGGTATCATAGAAGTCGCTCATAAATATCATATAAACAGATACAGCAAACATACCCGCACCACCCATAAGATTCAGCCCTACAGCGCCCGTTTTAGGTAAGTTTTCGGCAACAAAGCCTAACATGGTTGGCCAAAAATAACAAACGCCAATTCCAAAAATAATAGCACCTACAAATAACATATTACCAGTCGTATGGCCTAATAAGTATAAACCTACTGCTGCTAAAATAGCCGAAATTAATAATACGCCTGAAGGTGAAAACTTATGTACCACAGGACC
Source organism: uncultured Sediminibacterium sp. (assembly GCA_937911175.1). GTDB lineage: Bacteria > Bacteroidota > Bacteroidia > Chitinophagales > Chitinophagaceae > Sediminibacterium. Next base: position 28,665 of record CALDSE010000022.1, on the reverse strand, counting down.
TGCAAAGGCACGACCAATAACCATGATACCTGTTTCAATAGTTAATAATAAGATAGCATTATCACTTACATTTTTAAGTAGTACATCTATCCATTGTCCTGTAAATAATTCTGTGATGGCTGTTCCGAACATACAGATAATCATAAAAATAAATAGAGGGTTCAATAAACTCTTATACATATCTGATGCAGAAACGCCACTTGATACACGTTCTGTTTCTGGAAATTCTAATTTAGAAAAGAAATAACCATATAAAATAGTTGGAATTAACATCATACCTACTTGTAAGTTCGTACCTAATCCTATTTTATTAAATAAGAAAACAATTAAAGTACCAATTACAATACCTCCAGGGAACCATAAATGAAAGTGATTCAATTTAGTGGTTTTATTATTAGGGTATAAAGCAGTTACTAAAGGATTACAAGAAGCCTCCACTGTACCATTGGCAATACCAATTAATAAAGTAGAGAAAAATAAACTCCAATAGCCTGTTGCATAAATAGTAAGTACAATACCTGCTAAATGAAATATAAAGGCAAGCACTAATAAACGCTTCATGCCAATAATATCAACAATGGTACCGCCTACTAGCATCGCTAATGGAAAGCCCCAGAAGGCAGTAGCTGCAATGGTGCCCAATTGCGCATTCGTTAATTGAAAATCAATGCCTTGTTGGCTTAGAACCCCAGCCCTAATTCCAAAGGAAAGAGAGGTCACTAATAAAGCTAGGCAGCTGGCAACAAATAGTCTGTTGGCTTGAATGTTTTTTGACATAATCGTTAGTTTTTTGGTTTGGTCTTAAAAGCGAACTTGAATATAAAAAATTTTATTGAAAAAACATTAAATTACAGATAACTTGTACAAAATAAGCTTGCTTTTTACTTAAAATTAAAGCCATGAAACAATTCGTATCCATCTGTTTAATTTGTTTATTATTTGCTTGTAGTAATAGCAAATATGACACCATTATAAAAAACGGTTTAGTCTATGATGGAAATGGTGGGGCACCTTATAAAGCCGACCTTGCTATTAAAAATGATACCATTGCTTTTATTGGCGATCTTTCTAAAGAAACAGCTACCAATATTATTGATGCAAAAGGCATGGCCATTACACCAGGCTTTATTAATATGTTAAGTTGGGCGCCTGTCTCTCTTATAATAGATGGTAAATCTCAAGGAGATATTAGACAAGGGGTCACCTTAGAAGTTTTTGGTGAAGGAGGAAGTATGGGTCCTTTAAATGCAAAGATGAAAAAGGCAATGGAAGAGGATCAAACAGGACCAGATAGAATTCCAATTGAATGGAACACATTAGGAGAGTACATGCATTTTATGGAGAAGCGTGGCATTAGTTGCAATATTGCTTCTTATGTGGGTGCCACTACTATTCGTGAAAATATTATTGGGGAAGACAATCGCGCACCAACAGCTACTGAATTAGAAAGCATGAAAGGTTTAGTAAAGCAAGCCATGGAAGAAGGCGCACTCGGAGTAGGTAGTTCTTTAATTTATCCGCCAGCCTTTTTTGCAAAGACAGAAGAGTTGATTGAATTATGTAAAGCCGCTGCACCTTATGGTGGTGGTTATATTTCACATATGCGTAGTGAAGGCAATAATTTTATTGAAGCTGCGAAAGAATTAATTACCATTGCCAAAGAAGCAAAAGTGCATGGAGAAATTTATCATTTAAAAGCAGGCGGTGTAAATAACTGGCCTAAGATGGATTCTGTTATAAAATTAGTAGAAGCTGCAAGGGCTGCTGGCATTGACATTGCGGCTAATATGTATACCTATACTGCAGGTGCGACTGGAATGACGGCGTCCATGCCTCCTTCTTTACAAGATGGTGGATTTGGAAAGCTATGGTTGCGTTTACAAGATCCGAAAATAAGAGCGGAGATGATAAAGGCCATGAAGACCGATGCAAAAGATTGGGAAAATTTATACTATGGTACAGGGAGTCCTAGTAAAGTTTTATTACTTGGATTTAGAAGAGATTCTTTATCGAAATATGCTGGTAAAACTTTAGAAGAAGTGGCTAAGATGAGAAATACGACTGCAGAGGATTGCGCTATCGATTTAATTATTCAAGATAGTAGTCGTGTAGACGTAGCTTATTTTTTAATGAGTGAAGAAAACATAAAAAAACAAATTATTCTTCCTTGGGTAAGCTTTGGATCTGATGCAGAATCGGCATCAACCGATCCTATCTTCATGAAACAAAGTACACATCCTCGTGCTTACGGAAATTTTGCACGCGTGATTGGACATTATGTAAATGAAGAAAAAGTAATGACTGTAGAAAAAGCCATCCATAAACTTTCTAAAGTAGCGGCTACAAGTTTACATATTCAAAAGCGTGGAGAATTAAAAGTAGGCAACTATGCCGATGTATTAGTTTTTGATCCTAGTAAAATAAAGGACCATGCTACATTTGAAAAACCAAGACAATATGCAACAGGTATGTCACATGTTTGGGTAAATGGTGTGCAAGTTTTAAAAGAAGGCGAACATACCAATGCTAAACCTGGAAGATTTGTAAAAGGACCTGGCGCAAAAATCTAGATTAGTTTTTAGCTAAGGACACCCCATCCATTTCTACTGACGAAATCTTTCCTTCTTGGTTCAATCTAAAATTAAGCCCTGTTTTACCATACCATTTTTTATCCCATGCTAATTGGAAAGTATCATAGTTCCAATGTGATATGGCACCCTTACCTAATTTAATATTTTCACCCACTAGTGTTTCGTTTTCAATGCTAATGGTAATGCTACCAAATAAGGGATCAGCGTAAGTGCCCACATAGGCTGTTAAAGCTAGTGAGGGCTTGGTGTTCAGCACTCTTGTGGCTTCTTGCGCTGCGCTAGCTGCTGCCGCTTTAGCTCTAATATTACCATATAATGTTAAGAAGTCGGCACTCCAATCGGTATTACCACCTAAGGCATATTGATCAAAGGCTCTAAACATTAAACCATGTCTTGCTTCTGCATGATCTAGGTTCGCAAAAACATAAACTCCTGTTTTTTCTTCTGGCATCTGTCCATGAATCGCAATTTCTCCAGACAAACTTCCTGTATGATAATTTAATTTTCTGCCTTTATAATCTTGTTGGAACCAGCCCAATGCATAAGTGGTGAAATTCGGCTTAGTTAATTGTTTAGTAGGATAAAATTCTGATTCAGTTACAAAAGTTTGAGGCTTTAATAAAGTCGTCCATGTGTCGGGAGATACCAATCGGCCTCCTTCATATTTACTAGAATCTAAGATACACTGCATCCATAAAGCAATCTCATCAATATTAGAATACACAGAACCCGCAGCGCCAATTCTATCGGCAGAGTCTCTTTCAATCACTTGTATTTTTCCCTCTACTTTATCATGTGGTTTAGCAATATTTGCATTAGTAACTAAGCCTAATTTAGCACGTGTTTGCAACATACCTAAGGGTTGAAAAATATTTTTAGTAATATAATTTTCCCAAGGCATTCCAGATACTTTTTCAATCACCTGTCCCGCAATGCCATAAAATATATTTTGATAAATAAAGCCTGCTCTGAAAGAATAAGAAGGTTTAACTAATTGCATGCGCTCCATAATTTCATCACTAGAAAGCATATTCAAGGCCCATAAATAATCGGTATTGCCCACACCTGAATTATGTAAAAATAAATCGCGCACGCGCATTTGTGTAGTTACATAAGGGTCGTATAATCTAAAGCTGGGTAAATATTTTATTACAAGATCGTCCCAGTTCACTTTGCCTTGGTCAACTAAAATACCCATTGCCGTTGCAGTCATAGCCTTGGTTGTAGACGCACATGCAAATAAAGTTTGGTTATTAACTTTATTACCAGTCCCTAATTCAGTGGTTCCATAAGAATTTTTAAAAACAACTTTATTGTTTTTAACCACTACAATGGCTAGTCCTGGAATTTCCCATTCCTTAATTGACTTTTGCACATAGGCATCAAATGCAGCAGCGGTATCGGTGGCTGTTTTTAAGCTCTTTGTTTTTTGAGCCTGCAGGTTTTGCATTAAAAGCATCAAACAAAGCACCGATGTAATTAATTTTTTCATATGACTATTATTTGAGTGATTAAGACATAGTTTTTTATAGAATAGTGGTAAGTAGCGCTTTATAAGAATTTGAGCCTCTTTAAAATTACTCATTTTTGAGCTTATTGCCATTATTACAATAGCATAGAACTGGCTAAAATGCCCACAATCCAAATTAGGTGTAAATGAATATCTTAAAAAAGCAATTTTAATCTAATTGGATTGTACCAAATTTAAACAAAAATGAATAAATTTAACTGAGAAAAGCGAAGCAGAGATAGCGCAATAAAAATTATTTTTTACTTTAATATCAAAAAATGAAAACACCGGAAAAAAATAGCCGTCGTCGATTTTTAAAAAATTCAGCCGCAGTCGTGGCAGGTTTTTCAATTGTTCCAAGACAGGTTTTAGGTAGAGGATTTTTAGCCCCTAGTGATCAACTGACCAAAGGTATCATCGGAGTAGGTGGTATGGGCGTAGGTCATATTCCTTATGCAGGCACTCGAGTAGTAGCCATTTGTGATGTAGATAAAAAACATTTACAATCTGCAGCAGCACTAGTAGGAGGTAATGTAAAAACTTTTCATGACCATAGAGAATTAATTGCACTACCAGAAGTTGATATTGTGCATATTGCTACGCCTCCTCATTGGCATGGTATTATGGCCATTGAAGCTGCCAAGGCAGGCAAGGATATTTGGTGTGAAAAACCAATGACCAGAACTATCGGCGAAGGAAAACGAGTGGTAGAAGCCGTTCAGCAGTATAAGCGTATGTTTCGTTTAAATACTTGGTTCCGTTATGAAGATACTTTTTATGGAATGAAGTCAACGGTGAAGCCTATTAAAAAATTAGTAGAATCGGGTTTATTAGGTTGGCCATTAACAGTAACTGTTAGTAAAACCACAGGATTTGATTGGAAATTTTATTGGGTAGGAAAAACAAAATTAGATGCACAACCTGTACCTGAAGAATTAGATTATGAAAGATGGTTAGGCCCAGCACCTTTTAAGCCATACAATGAACATAGAGTACATCAAACATTTAGAGGCTATTGGGATTATGATGGTGGAGGTCTTGGCGATATGGGACAACATTATATCGATCCAATTCAATACTTCCTAGAGAAAGATGAAACAAGTCCTGTTTCAGTGGAGATTGATGCAGAACAACAACATCCTGATGCCTGCGGTACATTTAGAAAATTAACTTTCACCTACGAAGATGGTTGTAAGATAATTTTAGACGGAGAGGCTAAAGACCCTGGTGCTGCCTATATTGAGGGGCCTAAGGGAAAACTTTATGCTGGCTTTAAGTCGGACATTCCCAATTTAACAGAAAAATTGGCCATGCTGCCAGATCCTGCGCCTCAAGTCACTGATTTTTTAGAATCGGTAAGAGAAAGAACGCCATTTGCACTCAATGAGTCCAATGGTTTTAGATCTTGTACTATTATTAATATGGGAAAAATTGCATTACAATTAGGAAGAAACTTAAAGTTTAATCCTATTACCCAAGAATTTATTAATGATGAGGAGGCAAATAGATTAATTAACCCAGCGATGCGTTCTCCTTGGAACATTTAATCATTCAAAAAAAATTACTTATAATGAAAAATAAAATTTCTTATTTACTTGTCTTCTTGTTATTTGCCACTCAGGCAATTGCACAAGTGGGATCAGTAAAAAATACCATCAATAGTTTTCCTTATCAACGACCTTCGGAAACCGAGACTGCTATTACTTCTATGCATACATGGGGTAAAGGCGAGTGGAAACAATTAGTACATTTACTTAACGACGACTCTCTGAAACTAAAATCTACTTTTGCATTAAATGCATATGTAAACGACGCCAGTTTAAATGCTGCGTTAAAACAACAAGTAGCCGAAAATTTAGTAGCCGTGTATGGTTCTGCTAAAACTTTTTATGCGCGTGAGATTATCATTAAACATTTAGGTTTATTAGGTGATGATGCAGCGGTGAAATTACTCAGCAATTTATTAAAAAATGAAACCTTCTCTGGCAATGCAGCAAGGGCTTTAGAGAGTATTCATACTGCTGCTGCTAAGCAAGCATTAACAAAGGGATTAAAATCGTCCTCTACTGAAAATGCAAAACATATTCAAGCCGCTTTAGATAATTTTAATTTTAAATTACCAGAAATTAAAATAACTAGCGCTGAAAAACAGACTGCAACTACACCTGCACAGAAATTACTTCTTTTAGAAGATAGAATGACAAAGGCGATTACTAGATTAGAAAAAAGAAGCGTACTACATGAGGCTTCCTTAATTCCAGGCTTTGGAAGCTTTATGCTGGTGAGTAAAGCATTAACTGATGAAACAATTAATAAAGAAGCTGCTGTAATTCTAGCTCGCTTGGCCTTGGCTGATAAAAATATAAGAGGGCCAGAAGTAAGAGCTAGCTTGGAAAAGGCAGTAGGCCTTATACGTGGAAATTCTTACCCTGTGCATGGTTTAGGCCCTTCAGCTACGATGTCAGACATTGTTGGCATAGATAGTCCTTTATTAATAAATAAGCTCAAACAACATTTAATAAACTTACCTTATGATAATGGATTTGTGAGCTTATTCAATGGTAAAGATTTAACAGGATGGAAAGGCTTGGTCATGAACCCTGTTGCTAGAGCGAAGATGAGCGACTCTGCTTTAAAAGCAGCAGAACAAAAAGCCAATGAGAAAGTGAAAAATGATTGGATAGCCAAGGATGGTCTTTTAGTATTTACAGGACATGGCGATAATTTAGCTACAGAAAAAAAATATGGCGATTTTGAAATGTATGTAGATTGGAAAATTACGGAGAAAGGAGACGCAGGTATTTATTTAAGAGGTAGTCCACAGGTACAAATTTGGGACACTAGTAGAAGAGAAGTGGGTGCACAAGTAGGTTCTGGTGGTTTATACAATAATATAAAAAATAAAAGCAAGCCCTTGGTAGTGGCCGATAATAAAATTGGAGAGTGGAATAATTTTCATATAATTATGAAGGGCGCAGAAGTTACTGTTTATTTAAACGGCGTATTAGTAACAGATAATGTAACCTTAGAAAATTTTTGGGATCGCAAATCAGCCATTTTTGCTAAGGAGCAAATTGAATTACAGGCCCATGGTACTTATGTAGCTTATAGAAATATTTATATAAGAGAAATTCCAACTGAAGAAATGACAAGTTTATCAGAGGAGGAAAAAAAACAAGGTTTTGTTTCTTTATTTGATGGTACAAATTTAGATAGCTGGACAGGTAATACTTCAGGCTATTTAGTTGAAGAAGGCGCAGTGGTGGTGCATCCCGATAAAGCGGGCGAAGGTGGAGGAGGTAACTTGTATACTAAAGAAGAGTTTGCTGATTTTATTTATAGGTTTGATTTTCAATTAACACCTGGTGCCAATAATGGTATTGGTGTGCATGCTCCCTTAGAAGGGGATGCTGCTTATGTAGGTATGGAAATACAGGTATTAGATAATGAAGCCGATAAATACAAAGGCCTACAACCTTATCAATACCATGGTTCTGTATATGGTGTGATTCCTGCTAAAAGAGGTTTTTTAAAGCCTACTGGCGAATGGAATCAGGAAGAAATTATGGTTAAAGGAACGCAGATTAAAGTAACCTTAAACGGGACCGTTATTACAGAAGGGGATTACGCAGCAGCTTCTAAAAATGGAACTATTGACCATAAAGAACATCCAGGTTTACTAAGAACCACTGGTCATATTGCTTTTCTAGGCCACGGAGAAGTAGTAAGATTTAAAAATATGCGTGTTAAGGTATTAGAGGAAGATAAAAAAGGCAAAAAGAAGAAGAAGAAATAAGGCTACTATTTTAAAAGCCTTACAAGAAATAAAAAACCCTCCCGAAAAATCGGGAGGGTTTTTTTATAGCTATTGCTAGCTAAAGAAATTATTAAACTGATTAGTTAAATAAGTATCTAACACCAATTTGTAACTGCCAACGAGAACCTAAACCTGAAGATGGAGTATAAGGTCTTGATTGAGGTATTTGCTTAGTTGGATCTAAGAAAGGAAATCTATAGATAGGTGTTTTACCATCTGTATCAATTCCTGTTAATACTAAAGGAGCAGTTGTTGTTGGTACATAGAACACACCCCAATCTTTATTTAACAAGTTTGTAAAGTTATAAATATCAGCTGTTAAACGAATAGTATGCTTGTTTTTACCAGAAGTAAATCTAATGTCTTGGGTAAAGTTTAAATCTAATTTATGTGTCCAAGGCAATACGTATGCATTTCTTTCAGCAAATTGACCTCTACGCGTAGATAAATAAGGGTTGTTAGAAATGAAAGTATTTAATTGGTTCCATAAAGTAACTTGATCTCTTTTGTCTGTAGATGTTGAACCATTTACTAACTTAATTTGAGAAGGATCTTTAGGAACAAACATTAAATCATTAAATGTAATACCATCATTGTTAAGATCACCACTTACATTGTAAGAAGTAGCAAAGTTAGGAGCGCCTTCATATACTAAACCAACTGATGATAAAAATCTTTTAGAAAATTCTTTCTTATAAATCATACTTGCGATAATTCTGTGTGGCAAATAGTTATTAGACAAACCAGCAACGAAATCATTAGGATTGTCAGAAGTAAGTTTTGAACCCCACATTGTAGAGGCAGTAGAACCAGTCACCGCTGCATCATAAGCAACCTGTCTTGTATAGGCTGCAGTTCCAACAAAGTTTTTAGTAACTTTTTGAATTTGTAAAGTTGCAGTAGCAGCATAACCTGCATTTGAATTAGTCATGTAAATTGCATTACCAATTTGTGGGTTAGCAGCAGTAGGTCTAAGAGTACTTCCAGGTACCATTTGAGAACCCCCTAAAGGAAAAGAGGTAATGTAAGGGAATCTGAAACGACCATCAGATAAACGCACTAAACCAGTAGAAGGAAGTGCAATATTTTGGAATACAGAAGCATTTAGTTGCTTAGTGTATGATCCTTCTGCAGTTACTGTCCAACCATTACCTAATTTTTTATCAGCCGCTAAAGTAGATTTAAATACTTGAGGGAATTTATAATCAGGATCGGTTACGTTAATTGAATAAGAACTACTTAAACCAGCAGTTGCTTGAGGACGGTGAAAATTGATATCTGGAGAGAAATTGTATCCTGTTCCGTTTGCAATACTTCCAAATAAAGCCATACCTGAGTTAGAAGCTTGGTTAGAAATCCATACAAAAGGAGGAGCGCCTTGGAATAAACCAGCACCACCACGAACTTGTAAGGTTTGGTCACCATATACATCATAGTTAAATCCAATTCTTGGAGAAATTTGAATAGCTGTATTAGGTGAAGCACCAGTATTGGCACGAGTACCATTGTAGAATCTTGTTATAGTATCTACTACTGGGTTATACAAGAAAGTATTGTAGAAATTAGTATAGTCAGCTCTGATACCATAAGTAACAGTTAACTTATCTGTAGCTCTGTATTTATCTTGGATGAATATACCAGCTTCAAAATTCCTAGGACCTACTAATGGGAAAGAACCACCGCCTAAAGCATAAGATAAGTTATACAAACCAGCAGGTTGTTTACCATCTGCAGCTGCATAGAAATCGGCTAAGCTATTGAAACGGTATGTTCCAGAATAGTTAGGAGAGAAACCATTTAAATATTTTTTATAAGAAGACTGAATTCCAGCTGTAATCTCATGATTACCTGCGTAAACAGATAAGATATCATTGAATTGGAATACATCTGTATTTAATTTGTTACCATAAGTAAATAACTCATATCCAAAAGAAGTGAAGGGCTTACTACTTGTAATAGTACCTGAACCGTCTAAGATATCTACAAATGGAAAGTCTTTTCCAGATAAAGAAGATCTAAAATCTCTTAATGCAGTATATCCAACTTGTAATTTATTACTCATGCTATTAGAGAACTTAGTATTCAACTCAGCAATAAAAATATTGGCGTTATTGTTGATTACATAACCAGCACCATAGAAAGGAAGTGCAGTTGCATCTGCTTGTCTACGACCAACAGAACCACTATTAGAAGGTGCGATATCACTAGAAGATTTTAAATAACTATATTTTAAACTGAAAGTGTTATTCTCGTCTATATTCCAATCAATCTTAGCTGTTAAACGCTTAGACTTTGCAAGATAAGGATAATTTTGGTAAGGACCTGGATCATAATTATACTTTGTTTTTAAGAAAGCAGCTAAGGCGTCTAAGTCTGAAGCTTTTGCAGCAGAAACAGTTGTACCGTTAGGCGCTGAAGATGAAGTAGAAGCTGTCCATGTATTTGCAGGAGCAGATCTTTCTTCTTGTTCTGCATTGACAAAATAGAATAATTTATTTTTAATTAAAGCGCCACCTACTGTGAAGCCTTTTAAATCATAAGAGAAATCTTGCTTTGGAACTACTTGTGTGTAAGGCGCAGCATTGACTTCATATCCTTGCCAATCTTTACTCTTCATATATTGGTAAACCGATCCAGTGGCAGTATTTGCACCAGAACGAGATACAGAGTTTACGTTACCTCCAACAAAACCTCCTTGACGAACGTCAAACGGAGAAATGTTTACTTGAATTTGCTCAATCGCATCTAATGAAACCGCTACTTGACCTGTTTGGCCACCGATATCGCCAGATAATCCAAAAGAGTTATTAAAGTTAGCACCATCAATAGTGATATTGTTCAATTGAGAACTTTGACCACCAAATGACATACCGTTATAAGTAGGTGTTAATTTAATGATGTCTTTGTATGAACGAGAAATAGTTGGCAAACTTGTAATTTGATTTCTATTAAAGTTGTCTTGAGAACCTGTTCTTGAAGTACTAAAAACTTTATCTTGGCTAGTAGATCTAACAACTACTTCTTGTAAAGTATTAGAAGCTTCTACTAATTTGAAGTTTGCTCTAAAAGCTTGACCTAATAACAAGTTAATGTCATTTTGTTGGTCTTTTTTGAAGCCTACATAAGAAACTTCCACTAAGTAAGGGCCTCCAACTTTTAAGTTAATTAAGTTGTATCTACCATCGGTACGAGTAGTAGTTGAATATTTAGTACCAGTTGGTTGGTGAACGGCTGTAACTGAAACGCCCGCTAAACCAGTTGCACCGCTTGTTACTGTACCTTGTATTTCAGATGTTGTTTCTTGTGCGTTAACTTTAATAATTGATATTAAAATTACCAACATTAGAGAAAAGGCTTGTTTTAAAACATTTTTCATTTTATGATATTATTTATGGCCACAAAAATAAACTAAAACTTGCGAATTACGAACAGTTCTCATTAACATTACTTTAACGAGAAAAAATGGGATGGAGGCTGCTTTAAAAACTGCTGAATAGTATAAATATTATGTATTATATAATTCATTGAATATCAATAATTTAAGAAGTTTAAACATAAACTAGCCTAATTACTTGACTTCGTATAATACATAGATTACCAAATTGTTAAGCATGAAAACAAGGGCATTTTGCAAAATGGACAAATGCGCTGAAAATTTCCAGAAATTTGGGGATATTTTTTAGTTTTCTAAGGCCAATAAATGACCAAAAATTTGGGCACTTATTGAATTTGAACCCTCTAGGCTAAATTTTTGGTCATCTAGGCCAGATACGGGAGTAATTCTTTTAGTAGAACTAGTGATAAAAACCTCCTTAGCTTTCTTCATTTCACTTAGACTAATATCTCTTTGTTCTAGTTTCAAATGATGGGCCTCGGCCACTGTAATAATATTTTTTCGAGTAATGCCCTTTAGCATATTGTTTGCAGGTGTGACAATAGTATTATCCTGACTAATCATAAATATATTAGACCTAGGGCACTCGCTGACGCTATCATTATTATAATATAAAATATCATCACCTCCTACACTCTTCATCCAAGGTTGTAAATAAACGGCCATTAAATAGTCGGTGGTTTTTACTTCTGCTAATTGTCTTTGATAAAAATGACTTACTAGATGAATGCCCTTAGTAGCCATTTGAGTAGGAGGTGCCTCTAGTGGTTGCTGAATAATAATTAAATGAGGCGCTGTAATCGTGTAGCCATCTGGCGCATCGCCACCTGCAATAATTAAACGTATGCCTGAAAAAGGAATATTATTTTTTTCAATTAACTCCCCTACTATTTTTTTTAATTCTTCTTTAGATTGCGTAATGGTTAAGCGCATAATCTTTGCTGAATTAAATAAACGATCTAAATGTGCCTCTATAAATAGTGGCTTGTTATTGGCCACTCTTAAATAATCAAAAATACCATAGCCTCTTTGCACGAGTAAATCTCCTACAGGAACGCCTGCATTTTCTATTAAACTAATTTGATTTTGAGCAAAACAATAAATAGGTTTCAAAACAATGAAGATTTAAAATGTAAAATGGAAGTGGCAGTCATCAAAAGTAGTAAAATTAAGCAATCATAGGTGCATCATTTTTTTATAATCTAAAGAAACCTGGGTACTTTGACCTGAATTTTGTATAAAATAAACTAAATTAGTAGACAGTTAATTATGTCCATTAAATATTATTGAATGCATCAACTACAAACAGCCGATTACATCGTTTTCTTTCTGTATTTTATTATAATTAGTGGTTATGGCTATTATATATATCAAAAAAAGAAATCGGCCACTACGAGTTCCACCGATTTTTTCTTGGCAGAGGGCTCTCTTACTTGGTGGGCCATTGGCGCCTCTTTAATTGCCTCTAATATTTCTGCAGAACATTTTATTGGTATGTCGGGGTCTGGCTTTGCATTGGGATTAGCTATTTCTACTTATGAATGGATGTCGGCCTTTACTTTAATATTAGTGGCAGTTTTTATCTTACCCATTTATTTAAAAAATAAGATTTTTACCATGCCGCAGTTTTTATCTAAAAGATATAACGATACGGTGAGCACAGTGATGGCCGTGTTTTGGTTATTGGTATATGTGTTTGTTAATTTAACTTCTATTATATATTTAGGTGCCTTGGCCATCTCCTCTATATCCAATATAAGTTTTGAAATAAGTATAGTGGGTCTAAGTATTTTTGCTGTTTTTGTAACACTTGGCGGCATGAAAGTAATTGGCTATACCGATGTGATACAAGTTATTGTATTAATTATTGGGGGCTTGGTCACTACCTATTTAGCCATCTCTTTATTATCGGAGCATTATGGATACGGAGGAAATATTTTAAAAGGACTGGCGGTTTTAAAAAGAGAAGCCCCTACTCATTTTCATATGATCTTTGATAAGTCCAATAAATATTATCCAGAACTACCTGGACTTTCTGTTTTAATTGGAGGCATGATGATCAATAATTTAGCCTACTGGGGATGTAATCAATATATCGTGCAAAGAGCATTGGGCGCCGATTTAAAAACAGCACGTAAAGGTATTTTGTTTGCTGCATTTTTAAAATTACTCATTCCTATTATCGCTGTGCTTCCTGGTATTGCGATGTATGTATTATATCGCGATGGAATGTTTCAAACAGAAATGACAGATGCTGCTGGTATATTAAAACCAGATCATGCATATCCCACTTTAATGAATTTACTTCCTCCGGGTTTAAAAGGAGTCGCCTTTGCAGCACTCACTGCAGCCATTGTAGCTTCCTTAGCAGGAAAAGCAAATAGCATATCCACTATTTTTTCATTAGACATTTATAAAAAATTTATTAATAAAGAGGCCAGTGAAAAAAAATTAGTAAGTATTGGTAGTTGGGTAGTTATTGTATGTATGCTCATTGCGGCTATTGTGGCGCCGGCACTTCGTTCATTAGATCAAGCCTATCAATTTATTCAAGAGTACGTTGGTTTTGTTTCACCAGGGGTATTGGCTATTTTCTTACTTGGCTTTTTTTGGAAAAAAACAACATCCGCTGCGGCTTTAACGGGTGCGCTTATCACCATTCCCACTTCTACCATTTTAAAGTTTTTACCTAACTGGACCAATAATGCATTTCCCAACTATCCTTTTTTAGATAGAATGACTATTACTTTTTTCTTTATAGTGGTTATGATGGTCATTATAAGTATTACAAAACCATCCAAACAAAATAATGCAGCTGCCATTGAAGTGAATACATCCATGTTTAAGGTTTCTAATGGTTTTATAATAGCATCTGTTATCATAACCGGTATTTTAGCGGCCTTGTATACTGTATTCTGGTAGCGTCTCACTTGGGTTTTCAATAATTTTGCCCTTAAAAAATTGTAATATTTAAAAAAAAGCCGAATTTTAATGTACCAAAAAAAATAGCCATGTCAAATAACAATATCAATAAAAAAGTAGTGGATGCAAATAACCCACTTACCAATTTAGATGAATGGGAAATGGATATATTAAAAAGATACCCAGACCCTTCTACTATTGCCACGAATAAAAAAACAGAAGAATTTAGAAATTATGCAGCTGAAGAAACAGATACTGTGAAAGAATTTTATAGATTGAACCATACGCATCAGTCTTATGATTTTGTACTTCGTAAAAAGACCGACTTTTTACAATTCAATAAAAAAGAAATGCCCATTTGGAATGCCTTTGATTTTTTAAATGAATTAGTAGACGATTCTGATCCCGATACCGACTTAGATCAAATGCAACATTTATTGCAAACCTCTGAAGCCATTAGAAATGATGGTCATCCCGATTGGATGGTACTTGTAGGTTTAATACATGATATGGGTAAGGTATTATGTTTATTTGGTGAACCACAATGGTCAGTGGTGGGGGATACTTTCCCTGTAGGTTGTGCCTATTCAGATAAAATTGTGTACCCAGAATTTTTCAAAAATAATCCCGATTATAACCACGAGGTGTACAGTCAAAAATTTGGGGTGTACAAACCTAACTGTGGTTTAAAGAATGTACATATGTCATGGGGACATGATGAATATGTATATCATATGATGAAAGATTATTTACCAGAAGAGGGTTTATATATGTTGCGCTATCACTCTTTTTATTCGCAACATCGTGAAAATGCATATGCACATTTAATGGACGAGCATGATCATGAAATGTTTAAGTGGGTGAAATTATTCAACCCTTATGATTTGTATTCTAAAAATCCGAATCAAAAAAGTTGGGCAGAATTACAACCTTATTATAAAGCATTAGTTAAAAAGTATTTACCAGAAACTTTAAAGTTTTAGGTTTACAAACTTCCTTTACTAGTATTGCGCTAAGAACCCCATGCATAGTGCTCTTTAGCCGTTGCGCCTATTCTTAAAAATGTATGTGCTCCAAAGTAATCTCTTTGTGCTTGAATTAAATTAGCTGTTGAATGGGCCGTGCTTATTGCATTAAAAAATTGAATCGCATCCGATAAAATGGCTGTGGCTATTTTATTTTCTAAAGCTTTTATTACTATTTCGGTAGCAGCGGGTGCTGTCGTTTTTATTTGTTCAGCAATACTTGTATCTAGAAGAATAGTGGGTGTTATTTTTAAAATGGGTACCAAGGTTTCCATAAAATCAGATTGTATAATACAGCCCCTAGTCCATATTCTGGCAATCTCACTCAAATTCAAGTTCCAATGATGATTTTTTGAAAATTCATCTAATAACCAAAAGCCTTGAAAGTGAATAATCATTTTTGTAAAATGATATGCATTTTTTAAAGAGGCTTCATTTATTGCAATAACTTCTTTTTTGCTTGGATAATTTTTCTCTAATTGAACGCGTAAATTTTTATAGCTTGAAATTTGTCTTGCATATAAAGCGTTCGCAATTAAGCTAGCGGGAATAGCCGCATTGGTTAAAGCATTGGTAGCCCAAGTGCCCGTACCCTTGCTTTCAGAAGCGTCATGAATTTTATCAATCAGCCAATCATTCCCTTCTTTGGTATTTAAAATATCAATAGTTGTATTTAATAAAAAACTATCTAGCTTATCTTGTTTCCAAGAACTAAGCATAGCAGCAATTTCAGAAGGGTTTTTTCCTGCAGCCCTTGCTAAACTATATATTTCAGCAAGTAATTGCATTTCGGCATATTCAATTCCATTGTGTACCATTTTAACAAAATGGCCCGTACCACCTTCTCCAATATATGTAGAACAGGCTTGGTTGTTTTTATCTTTTGCAGCAATACAATTTAAATAAGGGGCTACTAGCGCATAGGCCTCCTTATTGCCACTTGGCATTATACTTGCACCATTCAGCGCACCCTGCTCTCCTCCAGAAATACCAGCGCCTATTAAATGAATTCCTTTTGTAGCAAAATGATGAATATGCGTTTCGGTTTCTTTATAAAATGTATTACCTAAATCAACAATGATATCGCCCCTGTTTAATAAAACAGCTAATTCGCTCAAAACCGTTTCCGTAGCGGCTCCTGCTTCAATCATTAAAAATATTTTTTTAGGGCTTTGAAGCGAATCAATAAAAGAAGTATAATCGCAAAAGCCTTGCGTGTCTTTTAATAGAGGCAAACTTTCGACAAAATTTTTCGCCACCAATTCTTCTACTCCTTTCAATTCTCTATTATACACAGAAACACTAATACCATTACGTACAAAGTTTTGTGTTAAGGCCTTGCCCATCACACCCAAGCCTATTAGGCCTATTGCAGCCTTGCTAGTATTTTGATTTAATAATGTTTTCATAATCATTTCAACAATGGCTGAAGGGCTTTGAGTAATCGAAACAGTAAAAGCATTTTCAGGTGGCTCTAGTGTTTCTAATTGTGAAGCTAGTAAACTAGCAGGAAAATAATGTCCAATTCTATTAGCCAGCCTTTGTTCAATTAAATTTTTACTCCCTTCTAAATAAACAAAATGTATAGCATTACTATTTTTTTCTAAAATAGCGCGGTGTGCTTTTTTTAAAGCAGAACAAGCCAAAATACAATTACCCTCAAGTAGCGCATTCTCTATTACACCTTGCAAAGCTAATAGCCAATCCGTTCTGTCCTCATCGCTCAGCGCTTTGCCTGCAGCCATTTTATCACGATTCGATGAACTATGATAATCATCTCCATCAAAAAAAGGAATGCCTCCTGCTTTTGATAGTGCTAAGCCAATAGTAGTTTTACCCACACCAGCCACACCCATTAGAACAATGGCGATATTTTTTGGCATGCTTTATTTATACAACTGATTAAAAAGCATTTTATAAGTACTATGTGTTTGACCTCTAAAAGTAATTTCAGGACCATAGACAAATAATTTACCACTACCCACTTTCGCTTCAAAGGCTGCAATACCATCTTGTAAATAAGATTGACCAAAGGCCCATCCGCTTCTTAATGTTTTATCAGAAGCATACCAGGCTAAAGGCACTAACTCTTTTCTTGCAATGGCGTCTGGTAATAATTTAAATACGGGGCTAGCACTAAAATACACATCGGCATTTTTATGCATACCCCAGTTGGCTTTATACTCGTTGTCTAAAGTTATTTGCATCACACTTCCTGGTATATAATATTTTTCACCAGGCAATGTTTTCTCTTTACCTGAAACCATTTCTACTAAAGCATTGCGAACAGGTAGGTTTAAGTGATAAACTAGGTTGGCACTAGAGCCAATGGTAATAATGGTTCCACCATTTTGTAAAAATGTCTTTAAGGCGGGGATCGATTTTTCTGCAGTAATTTTTCCTAAAGTCGCTTGATAGATTTCAGGAACCTCTTCGGTTTTTGGTTCTCTTTCTTCATATCCATTGCCTGCTTCTAGTTTTAAAGAAGGAATGGCGCCTTCTACAAAAACAATAACATCATATTTATCTTTTAAATTGCTTGCATCAATTTCTTTCGCATAAATTAATTGGAAAGGAAATTTATACTTTTCAAAAATCCATCTCACCCAACCCGATGACATAGATCCACCATATCTATCCCATAAAGCAATTCTTTGCGGCATAATTTTATCATTCATATTAGCTGGCTTAGTGCTAACACTATTAAATACAACACCCTTCTCGGCACTAATTGTTTCAATGGCTGCTTGCACTTTATTATTACTAGCCTTATTCACAGGAATAAAATATTGATCTTTATTTTTATACACTTCTTGACCCATACTCAACAGTGTATTGATCGCATAATAGGCGGCATTTTCTTTAGTCGAAAAACTATAGCCTACTGTTTCTGTACCTGCGTTTATTTTACCCACTGGTTTTTGAATCGACCCATAAGCAATGGTTTCAAAAGGGCCATTAAAATCATCCAATACACGATCAAACTCAATGCCCATTGTATATGCAGGGGTCCAACCGGCTGCATCATAAGGCCTTACTGGTGGGCCACCTGGATATTGAAAATCATTGGGATGATCCTGTGGTTCAAACATATCTATAACATGTGGCCTGAAGGCTTGGTTGGTTTTTACAATATAAGAACCTGCAGGATAGTTTTTACCGGCTACCGAAAAATTAGCAGTCGCTTTTTCCACCTTAATACCACTTTGAATTAAAATATTAATAAAGTCAATGGCCGTAGTAGTTTGATTCGCTGTTACGATATAGCCTCTTGCATCTCTATTGGCCAGATTTTTATATACTTTATTAAATATAGCTGTTTGAAAAGAATCAATCCTGCCTGTTACTTTCTCTGTCTTTAATAATTCTGCTACTGCATCTGCTCTTTTAGGATATAAAGTCCAGCTATCTTTGTTGCCTGCTTCAATACTATTTCTACCCATTCTATATATATTCAAGAGCAATTCTTCTTTGTATCTACTGGCATAATTTAATACGGCATAATTTAAAGACACAGAATAATCTATTGAATTTCTAAAATACCATTTCTGTGGAGTAATAGGAAAAGGCGTGCCGCTATTGGGGATTAATCTTTGAGCCACCAATGGAATATTGGAAGGTGTTGGGTTACCAATAATTTCTGTAAGCAGTCCAATAATATTATGATAGTAAGCGGTGGTTCTTAATCCGCCGTTCCACCAAGTAGAATAGACTGAACCTGATTTCATCGTATAACCTGGTTTACCTTCTCCATTTAAACGACTACTCATAGCTGCACCTAATGCATCTATACCCGTCATTAATAATGGATCATATACATAATTGAATGGATCGCGATAAGGAGGGCCCGCCACCACTGTACCTGGAGGACCTGTTTGATGATGATTATATAAGACCTGAGGCATCCATTCTATATATTGTTGACGACTCATATTTTTTGATTCCTGCATATTGGTCATATAAAAATCACGATTATTATCGTGTCCAATATATTTTTGATACAAGCGAGGTAAACTTGAAGTAGCTCTTTTTAAAGTATCGCTATTTCTCATATACCAGTTCGAAACCAATTCTTGTCCATCGGGATTGGCGTGTACAAATAAAATAATTGTCGACTTTAAAATGCGTTTTGTTTCATCATCTGTTCTTGTAATTAATTGATAGATAGATTCAATCCATTGATGTATCCCTACTACTTCGGTGGCGTGTAAGCCGCCATCAATCCAGACTACCGCCTTTCCTTCATTGGCCATTTGCGTGGCTTCTGCTACACTTATATTTTCTGCATGCGCTAATTTTTGAGAAATAGTTTTATACTTTTCTAAATTGGCTAAGTTGCTAGGATCGGAAACAATGGCCATATATTGGTTGCGGCCTTCTTCTGTTTTTCCAATCACTTGTAATTTTACTTTTTTAGAAACTGCTGCTAGTTTTTTTAAGTAGGCTTCTGTTTGTGTAAAAGTGGCCAATTGATAATTGTCACCAATATTAAATCCAAAATGTGATTTCGGACTAGGCACTGTTTGTGCCATTAGCAAACTCTGTGAGAGTAAGGCAATCAATAAAAAACAAAAGTATTTGCGCATGTTATAATTGTTTATTTTTTTCAATTTAATTGTGTGTTATTTTAAGAAAATTATTTTGTTTTTTTATAAAGAAGCATTCGCTTGTCTATCCATTATAAATTGAATCAGCATATCTAATTCTATATTAGCTCTTTTACAAGCATCGTCAATATCGTCTCTGGAAACGTTGGCTGCAAAGGCTTTGTCTTTAATTCTTTTTTTTGCGCCTTTTAATTCCATACCCTTATAGCCTTCTGGTCGCATTAAAGAATAAGCGTGCATTAAACCAGAAAGTTCATCAAAAGCATATAACATTTTATCCATTTGCGTAACGGGTTCTACTCCAAAATGAATAGGTCCGTGCGAAGCGATGGCTCTGATAATTTCTGGGTCAATTTGTTTTTGCTCTAAGTATTCAATTATTTTTTTACAATGTAGCTCGGGCCACTGATCCCAATCGGCATCATGCAATAGCCCTGCCATTTCCCAGCGCCATTGATCGGCTTCGTTTAAATTTTCTTTTTCTTTTGCCCAGCACTTCATTAAATGCGCTACTTGCTTCATATGTAGCTGCAACTTAGGATTCAATACCCATGCATTAAATAATTCATGGGCTGCTGATACTGATAATACATTACCCTTATTTGCAGGATCACCAAATTCCGTTCTACCCAAGTTCAAAGACATACTCTTGTTTTGCTAAAGTTAATAATACTAACGAATTATTTACTTGTTTTTACAATTTGAATTTTCCCATTCATCAAAACTTTTGCAGTGGGTTGCGTGCTTGATTTTATTTTAAGATTGGTTACTTGACTATTTGTCCAAGTCATTTCAATTTCATAGTTACCTCTTGCCTTCAATCCCTTGACAGCCCCCGTTGACCAAGCCTTGGGAAGGGCTGGTAATAGCGTGATCATCTCCTCATTCGATTGCACTAGCATTTCAGCCACAGCTGCCGCTCCTCCAAAATTGCCATCTATTTGAAAAGGGGGGTGGGCGTCTAATAAATTTGGATAAGTACCCCCTGCATTGGTATAATTTTCTTTGGTTCCATCGGGAGGTACATATTTTAATAATTCACGAACCATTTTATACGCATGGTCTCCATCTTTTAGTCTTGCCCATAAATTTATTCTCCAACCTTTTGACCAGCCTGTGGTTTCATCTCCTTTTATTTCTAAAGTCTTTTTAGCGGCCGCTGCAATTTCAGGTGTTTTATCAACGCTTACATGTGTACCCGGATACAATCCATATAAATGAGATTGATGACGATGCTTAGGATCGCTGTCTTCCCAATCATAATACCATTCTTGTAAATTACCTGCCTTGCCCACTTTATAAGGATGTAAATTATTTAAAGCCCCATTTATTTTAGTGGCAAAATCGTTATCGTTTTTTAAAATTTTTTGTGCGGCAAGTACATCTAAAAATAATTCTCTAATCATAGCAAGGTCGGCAGTAGCTCCGTAAAGAGTAGAACCTATATAGCCATTTGGCATTTTAAAAGTATTTTCTGGAGAAGTAGAAGGAGAAGTAATAAATTTTCCACTGCTATCTTTTACTAACCATGCTAAACAAAATTCTGCAGCACCACGCATTAATGGATACGCTTTTTGTGCTAAAAATTGTTGGTCTTGTGTAAATAAATAATGTTCCCATAAATGCGTTGATACCCAAGTGCCGCCCATGGGCCAATTTGCCCAAACAGGATCACCAGCACCAAAATTACCCACCGGATTAGACATAGCCCATATATCTGAATTATGATGTGCTACCCAACCTGGCATATTGTAAAATGTTTTCGCCGTCGTTTTTCCTGTGGTGGCTAGGTTACCTATAAATTGTAAAAAAGGTAAATGCATTTCAGATAAATTGGTATTTTCTGCTAACCAATAATTTTCTTCTGCATTAATATTAATAGTATAATTACTTGACCAAGGAGGTTGTATGTAGGGGTTCCACAAGCCCTGTAAGTTAGCAGGGACGGCTGTTGTACGAGAACTGGATATTAATAAATAGCGCCCATATTGAAAATATAAAGTTTCTAAATAAGGATCGGCTTCTCCTTTGGCATATCTTTTTAAACGATCATCGGTGGGTAAATTCACAAAGTCTTTGCCCCCTAATTTTAATTCAACACGATTAAAAAAAGATTGATAATCTTTTACATGTCGTTTTTTTATTTCTGTAAAGCCCATTTGTTTCGCATTCGTTAATTGCGTAGCAGCATTCGCTACATTGTTTAGGCCTTTAGTAGCAGGGTCTTTATCAAAACCATTGAAACTAGTGGCCATGGAAACATACACTGTTGCTTCTGTAGCATCAGATAATGTTATGCTAGAATCGGTTTTAGTAATTTTTCCCGTACTAGATTGTATTTCTATGTTAGCAGAAAAACGAGTGCCTCTTTTTGAATCAAATAAAATAGCATTACGCGATTTTTGAACATAATTAGGATCGGCTTTCACGGGCGCTACTCCATTCACTTGAATACTATTACTTGTAGTCGCTGTTGTGTGTTTTAATAAAGATTCAAAACGAATCGTAAAACCAAGCGCTCCTGCTTTTTTACTTGTAAGGTGAATGGTAAAAATTTTATCGGGATTAGACACCAAATATTCTCTTTCAATAGTATTGCTATTAGAAAAGGTTTGCACTTTTGCAATAGCCTTATCAATATCTAGTTCTCTATAATAATCGGTGATATAGGGGTCGTCGTTAATATCCATCAGTAAAGTACCTAGTGGTGCATAAGATTCAGAATATTTACCTTGTAATTTTTTAAGAAGCTCTGCTGCTTTTTTATAATTATTTTCTTGCAGGGCTTTTCGTACCGCAGGTAAATTTTTATAGGCTTGCGGATTCATATTTGCATTTACTGGCTCCCCCGACCATAAACTCAAGTCATTTAAATAAATTTTATCCGTAGAAATGCCGCCAAAAACCGTAGCCCCTTGAAGCCCATTGCCTAATACCAAGGCCTCTTCAAAATATTGAGCTGGATTCGAGTACCAGAGCTTTAGCGGCTGTTGAATAGAAACAGCAGCCACAATGCCTGTAGCCGCAGGCGCAGGCTTCTTTTTTTTAACTGCCTTTTTTTGAGCAAATAATACAAAGGGGCAAAGAAGTAAAACCAGGATTTTCTGATAAACATTCATAAATAGCGCTTAATAAGTTGAAAATAAAGTTACTAAAATCATCGCAGCTTTTTGCAGCTATAAACCAAGAAAATGAGTTAAATTGAAGTTGCTAATTTTTAACCAAAACATATTATATGAAAAATATAAAAATTCTATTGGGTATTGTACTATTAATGTTGTGTCAATCAGTAATGGCACAAACTATCAAAGAAAAAAGTAGAATTATTGTCATTGGTGCGCATCCCGATGATTGTGATTATGAGGCAGGGGCTACTGCAGCCTTATTTTCAAGTATGGGGCATGCTGTAAAATTTGTAGCAGTTACAAATGGGGATGCAGGACATCAAACCATGAAAGGAAAAGAATTAGCTGCACGTAGATATTTAGAAACTCAGGAAGTAGCTAAACGACTAGGGGTAACTTATGATGTATTAGATAATCACGATGGTGCACTATTACCTACACTAGAAGTGCGATTACAAATAATTAGAAAAATTAGAGAGTGGAATGCAGATGTAGTCATTGCACCAAGACCTAATGATTACCACCCTGATCACCGTTATACAGGAGTATTAGTGCAAGATGCAGCCTATATGATAGAAGTACCCAATGTTGCACCAGATGTACCGCCTCTAAGAAAAACGCCTGTATTTTTATATGGAGAGGATCATTTTCAAAGACCGAACCCGTTCAGACCTGATATCGTAGTAGATATTACAACTACTTATGCAAAAAAGATTTTAGCCATTGATGCGCATGAATCTCAATTTTATGAGTGGATGCCTTGGATAGGAAGATATGAAAAAGACGTTCCTACTGGAAAAGAAGAAAGATTACAGTGGTTGATGAAATTATATGATAAACCAATGAAAGCCAATATTAGAGCAGCTATGGTGAAATGGTATGGCGCAGCAAAAGCAGCAAAAGCAAAGCATGCAGAAGCTTTTGAAGTTTGTGAATATGGCGCACAACCTAATGAAGCAGAAATAAAAAGATTGTTTCCTATGTTAATTAAATAGTATGACTAAGGGATATAAAACTTTATTGATAGCTGTTGTTTTTTCTATGTTTTTGGTGGTGCATGTTAAAGCGCAAGCCGATGACAGTTCCACTATTGCTGTAAAAAAAATAAAAGATTTTTCTGTTAATGGATTAGGAGATGCTGCCGCTTGGAAGACTACCTCGTTTACAAAATTGAATAAGAAATTAACTACTGGGGTAAATTATTCCACCAATTTTAAAATTTTATATTCCGACTCTGGAATTTACTGTTTGTACGTATGCGAGGATTCACTTATTACATCCACCCTAAGAGAAGATTTTGCTGACTTGTATAATGAAGATGTAGTAGAAGCCTTCTTTTGGCCTGATGAAAAGTCGGTTCTTTATTTTGAATATGAGTTATCTCCTTGGAATTATGAATTACCTATAATAGTTCCAAATTATAATGGGAAGTTTTTAGGTTGGAGGCCTTGGCATTATGAAAAAGAAAGAAGAACAAGACATGCAGCTACTATCAACAAAAAAGGAGATAAAGTAATTGGATGGACTGCCGAATTTTTTATACCCTTTGTTTTACTAAGCCCGCTAGAAAATGTACCGCCCAAATCTGGAACAAAATGGAGGGCTAATTTTTACAGAATTGACTATGATAAAGGAAGCAACCATTGGACCTGGAAGCCTACCAGCCGTAGTTTTCACGAATACAAAAAATTTGGAACTATTATTTTTGAATAAGTTTTAGGGACGTGCTTGAAAGAACTGTGTAATCTCTTCAATCTTGTCTGTATTAATAAAATCTATTTTCATTTCAATAAATTTTTCCCATGCTAAAGGAAAATCGGGTGTGCCCCATAATCTAATGGGTTTATTAAGTGCATGTATTTTTTCAATAGCTAGTTTAATTTTTTCTTCCTCCGCAACTTGCATGGGCCAGGTTTTCTTCCACATCGTAAACTTTCCATAGTCTTCGCTAATTAAAGAAATTTTAGACAGCTGGGCTGTGGTATAGTTTTTAAAAATTCTGCCGTCAAAATGTATAAAGCTAGGATACTGTATAAATAAACTATCGGCAGGTGTGTTACCAGAAATAGTAATGGTAATATTTTTATTATTAATAAGTGTAGGGTATTTTTTTAATATGGCTATTAAACTATCTAAAGTACTAATGGCTTCTGTTTTTACATCTATTAAAAATTGTAATTTTCTATTGGGTGTATTATAAGTAAGCAGGGGCGCTAAATACAAATTTTCAAGACTACGACTAGGCAATAAATCTTTTGTATCGTGGCCCACTAAAATTTTACCTGCTACTAAATGAATATCAGCTTCAATGGAGCCAAGTTGGTTGCGGTAGGCTAGATGAAAAGGTGTTTTTTGTTCATAGTCGTTATGGGAATGCACATTGGCTAGGGTCAATTTTTGGCCTTGGGCTGCAAAACAAAGGCAGCATATGCCTATCAAAGAGCTAAGTAATTGTTTCATATTTTTTAAGTTGAATTTCCATTCAATATTTCCAAATGCATATTACAATTATTATTTAAAAAAAGGGGGCTTTTTAAATAATGTAAGAAAGATTTAATGTCTTATCTTTGCAATGAATAAAAAAGGATTCTATGTTAACAAATATTGTCATTTTCTTTTGGATACTTTCATCTATTTACTGCTTGTATAAATTATTTAAAAGATCAAAATTAACCTCATTGGACGGGGTCATTGGGTATTCACCAGGTTTAGAAGTAATTATGGTCTTGGCCTTAGGACCTTTATTAGCAGTGATTGATATTTCCTTAACTTGGATTAATATTTACAAAGAGGCTGAAGAGGCAAGAAGAAGAAACGATAAATAAGAAAATTAGGTAGGAATTATTAAAATTCCCTTAGATAATACCGAGATAATGCATTGCATAAAAAAGCCCCCCGATGATTCGAGGGGCTTTTTATATTCTTATAAAGAATTATAATTCTATTTGTTTTAATTAATCTACAGTATAAAACTTTCTATACAATTGCCCTGTAATAAAAACACCATTGTTGTCTTTATTCTTAGCGCCCCAAGCTTTATACTTGGCATTGTCGTGAATAGCTTTATAATCTTTTTCTGAAGTCCAATGACCAATAGTACAGCTTCTATAAGTGGAAGTAGTATCTGATTCATTTAATTTCATATAAGTATAATAGTTATTAGGAAAGCCTATTTCAATCATGATCGCATTAATTTCTTTGATGCTAGCGATATAGGTTTTTTCCAAAGCCGCATTTTTAACATCATAAAAATGTACAGAGTTGATGGCTTTTTGAGCAGAAGCTGTTAGATTAAATCCAATTACAGCTATCATTAAGAAGATGATTTTTTTCATTTGATTGATTTTTAATGAGTTAACAAATTAAGGTAAGATTTTAACGGTTTAAATAGCTTTAAACGTGCACTAAAATTAAGGAAATTTACTTTCATTTTAACACTTAAATGGATTATATTAGTGTAACCAAAAAATAATAAATGAAAAAGATTTTACTTTCTTTAGTTATTGTAGCTGTCTTAGTAGCTTGTAATAACAGTACTGCGGTAAAAACAACTGCTGCAGATGAGGCCTACACCAAAAACTTAGCAACTGCTCAAGCATTTTTTGCTGCATTCGCTGCTAAAGATTCTGTAAAAATGGCTTCTTATGTTACAGATAATTTTATGTGGTCTCCTCCGGCGGTAGGCCAAGATTCATTATCTAAAGATGTGTGGTATGCTCAAATGCAAGTATTTATGAGCACTTTTAATGACATTACTTTTACTAATCCACTTTGGAGAAAAGGAGTAGATATGGATAATAATTTAGATGGTAGTGTTAGAGTATATGGTTTATGGAATTCAAAATTTGCTAGTAGTGGAAAAACTGGTTTATTAAAATACTACTGTACATTTGATTTTGATAAAGACGGAAAAATTGCATGGCAAGGAGAATTTTATAATGCAGCTGATTTAGCTATAGAGCGTTAATTTATATTTTATTTATTAATATAAAGTCCTGCAGAAATAATTTCTGCAGGACTTTTTTATTTTTAAAATATTAGTTCTTTATTGGTTGAATAAAAATCATCGGGCGGTTCCTGAAAGAAAGAATTAAATAACCAAGTTCCTTTTAAATTTCTTGTAGTTATTAACCAATTCTGAGATATAGCCTTGTCTATCTGTTTTCATAGTCGTTCTGGCTTCCTTGGTATAAGTAGTACCTAAATGATCAAAGAAATGTTTAGTAGAAAAAATAGCCATTTCAACCATGATAGGAAAAGTATCTAAGCCTCTTT
Organism: uncultured Sediminibacterium sp.; assembly: GCA_937911175.1. GTDB lineage: Bacteria > Bacteroidota > Bacteroidia > Chitinophagales > Chitinophagaceae > Sediminibacterium. Next base: position 1,399 of record CALDSE010000022.1, on the reverse strand, counting down.
TTTCTAATAAATAATAAACGCTTTTTTTATTAAGGTTTCCTTTTGTCTTGCTTACAAATCCAAGCTCTTCCAATTTTTTTAATCTATTGGCGAGCATTTTACTTGGCATACTTTCTATTGACTGTTGAAATTCATTAAACAAAGTTTTATGACCCCAGATCATATCTCTTAAAATTAATAAAGTCCATTTATCTCCAATAATATCTAAGCTGGTAGCCACTGGGCAAATGGAACGGAAGGGAATACTGTTTGGCATAACTTAAAATTAATTAGCGAAAGTACAATTAATAATTTAATAATACAAGACGCTAAAAAATTCATATATAATTAAATGTCAATAAACTGGTAAGCACGCTGTTAAGTAATTTAAGTTAAGTAACAAAAAAGGCCCCTCGATAATTCGAGGGGCCTTAAAAATTTAAAAATAAATTAGTGTTTAGTATACTCTCCTTTATTGTTTACTGACATTAATACTTTCCATATAACTGATTTATGAAAAGCCCCAGTTCCACCAATTAATTTTCCAATTTCACTTAAATCAGGAATAGTGGGTGGGGTTGACCAGCCACCATCTAATACATCTTCATAATTTGTATATCCATCAGCAGATACATAATTCCAATCATAGCCAGTTCCTACTGGAGACACTACACTTGAAGTAGACCAAGTCTTTTGATTTACTGCACCTGAAGCCATTGATTTTTTAATAAAGCTTCCCCATACCTTTGTTTGCAATTCATTCATTTTTGCTACATCAGATACTTTAGAATAATTCATTTTTACATAATTACGTTTGCCCTCCACTGACTCATAGTTTGCCATATTTAACATTGCCATTGCAACTCGATTAGCGTCTATATTTAGACCTCTTTTAACAAATACAGCTTCATCTTTACCCATGGATGCCATAACTTTTTTTGCACCATAATCAAATGTTTCATTTAAATCATGCATGTTTTGTTTAGATCCAATACCTATTAAAAAAAGGATATTAGGCTCTGATTCAGGACCGCCAACTCTTTCTAACATATTCCAGGTAGTCAATTTGCCTTCTTTAACTAATAACTGACCCACTTTACTCCAAAAATGTTCTTCATTTTCTAACATCACTTTTAAGTCTTTGCCAGTTACTTTTCTATAATCGTGCATTAAGTAATAGGGCTGTGCTACCTGTGCGAAACTCATAATGCAAATAAGCATTGTAATTACTAGAGATACTGTTTTTTTCATAGTTGATTTTTTTGGTGGATATAAATATAAGTCTCTTTTTGAAACTAAAATATTTATACAACAAAAAAGCCCCCTACTTTCGTTGAGGGCTTGTGGCACCACCCGGGCTCGAACCGGGGACACAAGGATTTTCAGTCCTTTGCTCTACCAACTGAGCTACAGCGCCATC
>CALDSE010000021.1 GCA_937911175.1 uncultured Sediminibacterium sp. | reverse complement strand
TATTGCTTATTTAACGGGCGATGAAGAGCATGCAGGTTATCCGCGTGAAGTAAGTAGAGGCGATTTTATTGAAAGCGCTAAGCAAACTGAAATTGCATTAGCTTTTGAAGGAGCCAATGGATTAAATTCTGTGGCCACTGCAAGAAGAGGAGCTAGTGGATGGCTATTAAATGTAAAAGCAAAAACAGGACATAGCTCGGGTGTGTTTACTCCCTATGCAGGTTATGGTGCTATTTATGAAGCAGCTAGAATTGTGAATGAATTTAGAGTACAATTAAGTACAGAAAAATATTTAACCTTTAACCCCGGTGTATTTATTGGAGGTTCTGAAATGAACTACGATGAAACCAAAGCAACAGGTACAGCTATTGGTAAAACAAATATTATTTCACCTGCAGTAACTGTTACAGGTGATTTGCGTTTTTTAACGGAAGAACAAAAAATAAATGCAAGAAAAAAAATGCAAGCTATTGTTGATAATAGTTTAGCAGGCACCAAGGCCACTATAGATTTTGAAGATGGCATACCTAGTATGGCGCCAACAGAGGGCAACAATAAAGTACTTGAAGTAATTAGTGGAGTGACTCAATCTATGGGCGTTGGTCCAACAATAGCAGGTGACCCAGGCTCTCGCGGTGCCGGAGATATTTCTTATATAGCAGCTTATGTAGATTGTATTGATGGCTTAGGCTCTTCAGGAAGAGGAGCGCATGCACCAGGAGAAACTATTAACTTAAAAGAATTGCCTTATTTAATTAAAAGAGCAGCGCTAACTATTTATAGGTTGAGTAGATAACTCTTATATTATATTTAGAAGTTGATCGAATTAAAATTATCTACTGCCTTTAATTTTTTGTAAAATAACTAAAGGAATAAAAATAGGCGCTTCGATAAAATATCTTTTAAACATACGTTTGGGTTCTTGCGTAAAACGGTAGAACCATTCAAGTCCTGCTTTTTGCATCCAAACAGGTGCTCTATTAATTAAGCCAGCAGACACTTCAAAAGCACCGCCAATACCAATGGCAATTTTAGTATCTAAATATTCTAAGTTTTCACTAATCCAAATATCTTGTTTGGGGGCAGTTAAGCTTACTAAAACAATATCGGGTTTGACTGCATTAATAGCTGCAATCATTTTATCATTTTCTGCTTTTTCAAATTTAGCAGCAAAGGGTGGGCAGTAAACGCCTTTAATATTTATGGATGGGTAAAGCTCTATCGCTTTTGCTTTTAATGCATCGCCCACACCAGGGGAAGCCCCTAAAAAAAACAAACTAAAATTATTTGTAGCGCAAAATTCTAATAAAGCAGGAAGAAGGTCTAGTCCTGTAATGCGCTGTTCAATAGGTGTTCCCAAAAAACGAGAGGCCCATAAAACAGGCACCCCATCACAAAGGGTGTAATTGGCATTATTGTAAATAGCCAATACTTGGGCATTTTTTCTAGCGGCTAAAATTGAATTGACTGGGGTTATGCAAACACTGGCCTTTGAGCTGGAGCGAATTAGGCCGGCAAAATCATCTAACAAATTAGACATGGAAATAGAGCTAATCTGAATACCTAATATGTTATGTTTTGGATGCATGAATGGCTCAAATTTAACCAAGTAGGCTTAAAAATAGGTTAAAGCCCCGGTTTTTTGGGGTTTTTAGGGGTATTTTGTCTGATTTTCAATAGTTTTGAGCGAATGAAAGCAGCTAAATCACTAATTGTCATCACCTGGGACGGGGTATCCAAGCCTTTGGAATATGTACTGCAAGATGTAGAAAGAAATTTCGACTTATTAATCTTTGATCATAGTGCCAAGGCGCCCAAGGAGCTAGTGGCTCATTTGAACCCAACGTTTTATGTATCTACCAGAACCGAGAACAAGGGACAGGTATTTTACGAGGTCTATAAATACTTATATCCTAATAACGAAGAGCGTTATGAATATATAGGTGTAATAGACGATGATATTTACACTTCTTATTCCGACTTAAATAAATTAATATTTATAGGTCAAATAAATCATTTAGATGTGTTTCAACCAAGCATCTCACACGATAGTTTTTTTGACCACAGACAGTTCACGCACAAAGCAGGCTATCAAACAAAAAAAGAAGATTGGGTAGAGATTATGTTTCCTATGTACAGAGAAAAATTGTTTAAAGCAGCCGGTCCTTATTTCAATGAAACCATTACTGGGCAAGGGATTGACTTATACATGATGCCAGTACTTCAGGTGATTCATAATATGAAAAACACAGCGGTGGTGCATGCCATTCAAATTAAGCATTGCAGACCAGTACAGTCCGGAGATAGAACTTATTCCGATGGCAAATCGAATTTTGATAATATTAATCATTTACGTGATTTATCTATTGAGTTAATTAATAAACACAAAGGTTTATTCGATGAAACTTTTATGAAACGTATTATTGCAGTAAGGTATTATAGAGGTATATCTATATTTAAGAAATTAAAGAGGGTGCCTGGGATGTTGAAGAACATGTATAAGGAAATAGTGGATATGAGTTATAGATAGGCCACCACAATTAATTATTATATATTTGTAATACAATTTCAAGCATACACGACCACTTAGATATATACAAGACAAGTACAAAGACTAGAAAATGACAAATACAGGTACAGAAACCATAAAATATGCAGAGCTAAAGGCAGTTATACTGCGCTTTCTGAACTATTTTATAAGCCAGTATAAGCTCATATTGTATATCACACTCATTACCAGTGCTTTAGGTTTATTGTATGGTAAATTACAGCCATCTACTTTTAAGGCAACATCTACTTTTATTGTTGAAGATAAATCGGGCAAAGGCGGTGGAGGTTTATCGGGTTTAGCTTCTCAGTTTGGAATAGATGTAGGCGGCTTAACAGGTGGCGGAGCCGGACTTTTTGATGGCGATAATATCTTAGAAATTATAAAATCAAGGTCCATTATTGAAAAGGTTTTATTAACTAAAATGGAAGAGCCTGCTTCTTCAAAAGGTCAAACTATTGCCGATTACTATATTCAAATAAATGATTTAGCTTCTGCTTTTGAAAGCAAAAACATAACAACCAAATCATTAAACTTCGCAGGTTTAACAGAGGGCGCTAAACATACAATTCAACAGGATAGTATCTTATATATTTTGTATAGTAGAATTAATAAGAACTTAAATGTAGAAAAGAAGAATAAGAAAAGTACTATTATTACTTTAGAAGTAGTATCCGGTGACCAAGTTTTTTCAAAAGTATTTGCCGAAGAATTATTAAAACAAACTAGCGATTTATATATAGATATTAAAACAGGAAATTTATCGAGAAGTATTGATAAAATTCAGCAAAAGACAGACTCCTTACTAAATATAATAAATAACATATCTAATAAAACTTCCAAATTAATTGTACCTGTAATTGAAGACTTGGTGAATGAAAATGCTGCAATGAAATACAGAAAAGAGAACTATAGAAATAAATTTACCTATAATAATACTACACCTATAGAACAAACTACAAGAGAAAGAACGGTTGCCTATACTATGTATGCTGAAATGGCAAAAAATTTAGAGACCTTAAAATTATCTTTAATTAATCAAACACCTGTTATACAAGTTCTAGATACTCCTAAATATCCAATGTTTGATCTGCGTACACCAGCTAGGTATTTTTTGTTAATAGGCATTGCTGTAGGTATTGTGCTTTCTTTTTTCTACGCGCTTTATAAGTATACCTCTAATTAATTTTTAAGTATGCACCGCCTATTTTTATTAAGGGCCTATGGAGACTTTGTAATTTTATTGCAAGCCCTATTAGAAAGCCCCCAAAAAAATAAGTATAGTTTAATTGCTTCCAAACACTT
>CALDSE010000020.1 GCA_937911175.1 uncultured Sediminibacterium sp. | reverse complement strand
TTTTATGATGCATAATACGGTGCGTCCAATAAAAATAAGTATCGTGCATGATAAACATGATAGGATAGGCTAAAAAATAATAGGCCCAACCGTAATCACTAATATTATCGTATAAAGTAGTATGTGACTTCATAGCAGGGTTTGCTATAAAAAATAGAGGAATGAATCCAAAAATTAAAATAGTAATAGTACTGTAAAATATTTCACGCAGGTAGTCGGTGTTCTTAGGAAAAAGCGACTGTATTTTTTTATGTAGTATTTTATTTTTAAGTACTACATAAAATAAAAAGAAAACAGCGCCAGCAATTAAATAATACCTGCTGCCAATTCTTTCTAAAAAGAAAAAATATTTTTCAAATTCAATACGCATAACTAATTGTGGTAAACTTAGACTGCAAATTAGGTAAAGAGTTCAATAATTACCAACCACTAATGGTTAAAATTTCTTTAGTATGGTCCTTGGTGTCGGGCTTTTCAATAATATGTCTAACCATTCCCGCTTCATCAATCAAAAATGTTGTACGGGAAGTGCCCATATAAGTGCGGCCCATGAATTTCTTCTGGCCCCATAAATTGTATTTGTCTACTATTTTTTTGTCCTCATCTGCAATCAAAGAAAAAGGCAAATCGTACTTGGCTATAAACTTCTCATGCGATTTAACAGAGTCCACGCTGATGCCTAAAATTTGTAAACCTTTCTTTTGCAAGGCTTTATAATTATCACGCAAGTTGCATGCCTGAGCAGTACATCCTGGCGTATCGTCTTTTGGATAGAAATAAAGGACAAGCTTTTGCCCCTTAAAATCGGCTATAGAAACCGTATTGCCGTGCTGATCAACGCCTTTAAAGGCCGGCGCTTTAGAACCTTCTTTAATAACTGCCATAATCTTGAATTGGCGGTGAAGATAGCATTTAAAAAGGACAAAAATGTTTAGGCTTAAAATGGGGCAAATTCAGGCAAATTTTTGTAGGTTTGCGCAATTTATATTTTTGTACGCTATGCCAAAAGACAACTCCATAAAATCGGTATTAATTGTAGGTTCTGGCCCTATTATTATTGGTCAGGCCTGCGAGTTTGATTACTCTGGCTCACAAGCAGCCCGCTCTTTAAGAGAGGAAGGCATTAAAGTCATCCTCATTAATAGCAATCCGGCAACCATCATGACCGATCCAATGATGGCCGATAAAGTGTATCTATTGCCATTGACTATTGAGAGCATTGAACAAATCTTACAAGAAAATCAAATTGATGCGGTGCTTCCTACTATGGGCGGACAAACTGCCTTGAACTTATGTAAGGAAGCAGATGAAATTGGTTTATGGAAACAATACAATTGTAGAATGATTGGCGTGGATGTAGCAGCCATTGATTTAGCAGAAGATAGAGAGCAGTTCAGACAATTGATGGTAAAAATTGGAATAGCCGTGGCACCTAGTAGAGTTGCCAATAGTTTTTTAGAAGGCAAAGAATTTGCACAAGTAATCGGTTTTCCTTTAGTAATACGTCCTTCATTTACATTAGGCGGAACCGGTGGAGGATTTGTGCATGACGCTTCTGAATTAGATGCAGCATTAGAAAAAGGTTTGAAGGCCTCTCCTATTCACGAAGTATTAGTTGAAAAAGCAGTATTAGGATGGAAAGAATATGAATTAGAATTATTAAGAGACCAGGCCGATAACGTAGTTATTATATGTACAGTTGAAAACTTGGACCCAATGGGTGTGCATACAGGAGATTCTATCACCGTAGCGCCAGCCATGACTTTGAGCGATACTTCTTTCCAAGACATGCGTAACAAAGCCATGTTAATGATGCGTAGCTTAGGAAATTTTGCAGGAGGATGTAATGTGCAGTTTGCACAAAACCCTGTAACAGAAGAATTAATTGCAGTGGAAATTAATCCAAGGGTATCACGTTCCTCTGCACTTGCTTCTAAAGCCACTGGTTATCCTATTGCAAAAATTGCAGCGAAATTAGCCATTGGTTATAGATTAGATGAATTAAAAAATCAAATCACGCAAACTACTTCTGCTTATTTTGAACCAGCATTAGATTATGTAATTGTAAAAATGCCAAGATGGAATTTTGATAAGTTCAAAGGCGCGAATGATACTTTAGGACTACAAATGAAAAGTGTAGGTGAAGTAATGGCCATTGGAAGAAGCTTTACAGAAGCCATTCAAAAAGCTTGTCAAAGTTTAGAGAATGAGGCCATTGGTTTAGGCTATTATGGAAAGAGTTTAATGAAGAATGAGGAATTGATGGAATACATTAAGGTGCCGAAATGGGATCGCATATTTAGAATCAAAGATGCCCTTATGCAAGGCTCTACGGTGCGCTCAATTGCAGCAGCCACAGGCATTGACAACTGGTTTTTATACCAAATAAGAATCATCTGCAATATTGAAAAAGAATTATTGAAGCACTCTATTGAAACTATTACCATAGAATTAATGAAAGAAGCCAAGCAACATGGTTTTAGCGATATGCAAATTTCTAAATTATTAACGGGCAATACCAATGACGATGCGGTCTATGAAAAAAGAAAGGCTTGGGGAATTACAAGAGTATATAAAATGGTAGATACTTGTAGCGCCGAGTTTGCAGCCAAGACACCGTATTTTTATTCCACTTTTGAAAATTAATTCAACCCACCGAATTCAATACAACTAATTAAAGAAAACTAAATACTATGAACGTAAAAGATATCGTAGCCTTAAATGAAAAAGAAACCAGAGCTGGATTTGGCGAAGGCATTCATGAGCTAGCAAAAGAGAATAGTGAAGTATTGGTATTAACTGCCGACTTAGCAGGTTCATTTAAATTAGGACCCTTTATTAAAGAATTCCCTGATCGTTTTATTGAAGTAGGTATTGCGGAAGCCAATATGATAAGTATGGCTGCAGGTTTAACTATTGGAGGAAAAATTCCTTACACCACTACCTTCGCGAATTTTAGTACAGGAAGAGTGTATGATCAAATTAGACAAAGTGTTGCTTACTCAGATAAGAATGTAAAAATTTGTGCATCACATGCAGGATTAACTTTAGGAGAAGATGGTGCCACGCATCAAATTTTAGAAGATATAGGACTGATGAAAATGTTACCAGGCATGACCGTGGTAGTACCTTGTGATTTTAACCAAACCAAGGCTGCCACTAAGGCTATTGCTAATTATCATGGTCCGGTGTACTTACGTTTTGGAAGACCAAAATGGCCAAATTTCACCAAAGAAGATGGTTCTGATTTTGTAATTGGTAAGGCACAAAAATTAAGTGAGGGTAAAGATATTACCTTATTCGCTTGCGGTCACTTAGTATGGAAAGCAATTGAAGCAGGTAAAATTTTAGAAGCAACAGGTGTAAGTGTTGAAGTAATTAATATACATACTATTAAGCCTTTAGATGTTGAAGCCATTGTGGCAAGTATTTCAAAAACAGGATGCGCAGTCACTTGCGAAGAGCATAATATTATTGGTGGTATGGGCGATTGCATTGCACAAGTAGCCGCAACACATTGTCCTATTCCTATTGAATATGTGGGAACGAAAGATACTTTTGGAGAGAGCGGCACACCAAATCAATTATTAGCGAAGTACGGATTAGATACACCGAATATTGTTGAAGCAGCGAAGAAAGTATTAGCACGTAAGAAGTAAATAAAAACAAATTCTTAGAAATTTATTTGTTTTTATTTTTCCCTCTAATGATTTTAAAAAAGAGTCCCGAAATTCGGGACTCTTTTTTGTATTAAACTATGAATTAATTTTTCTTAAAAATTCTTACATTTTTCTAAGGGGCTAATCTAACTTTCGTCCATTGATGGTTTTCAAAGCTATAACGAATACGGTCGTGCAAACGCGAACTGCGGCCTTGCCAAAATTCAACCTGCGTTGGATGCACTATATACCCACCCCAATGTGGAGGTAAGGGCACCGTTCCTTCTTTATATTTTTCAGTTTGCTCAGTAAAGTTTTTTTCAAGAAAATCTCTATTCGGAATGACCTGACTTTGTGGTGAAGCCCAAGCCCCTACTTGACTTCCCAAGGGGCGTGAATGAAAATATTCCGCAGATTCTTCTGCACTTATTTTTTTAATCGTGCCTGTAATACGCACTTGACGCTCTAATTCTTTCCAGAAAAAATTCATGGCCACATTAGGGTTAGCTGTAATTTCTTTGCCTTTATTACTATCATAGTTGGTAAAGAATATAAAACCTTCGGGTGTATAGCCTTTGAGAAGCACTACGCGCGACGCAGGAGCGCGGTTAGCATCCACAGTAGAAAGTACAAAGGCATTTACTTCATCGATATTACTAGTAGTGGCGTCTTCCCACCAATGCGTGAATTGATCCATTGGATTTGCAGAGGTAGCTGCTTCATCCAAAGAAGCCATTTGATAATCTCGGCGTATAGAAGCAATATCTTTTTGCATAAACGAATGAATTGAATGTATATTCTTAATACTGTTATTTAGTGGCGTATAAAATATTAATGACCGATAATAATAATAGCATACCCACTAATTGATGCAGTTGCGCTAACCATTCAAAGCCGCCCCAAACACCAGGCACAATATGCGCGCTTGCTAACACTGTAAAAATACCTAAAAGAACTTGTATAAACACTAATATCGCAGGTGCAATTCTAGCTCGTACCCAAAATGGATTGCCTTGTAATTTTAATAAACGCAGGGTCCAAACCAATAGAAGCGCTAACAATAGATAAGCCAGGCCTCTATGTATAAAATGAACCCAAATAGTATTATTAATAGCATTGATAAAAAAACTATCCTTACCCCAAATACTGGCTGGTAGCCACTCTCCATTAATAGTAGGCCAGGTACTTGCTACATTGGCCGCTTTATGGCCTGCCATTAAGGCTCCATATATTAATTGAAAAAATAGAATAAGTAAAATTACCCAGGCAAAATTTCGGATGGCACTTATTTTATTGCTTGCATCTTGGTTACCAATATTTCTACGAATAGGTTGCACTGTTAGTGATAAAGCAAACCAATAAGTATAAGTAAGTAAGCCCATAGCAAAAATAAAGTGAAGCGCTAAGCGCGTTGGTTTTACATACACTGCATCTCCTTCTAAACCACTGGCCACCATAATCCAACCAATGGCGCCTTGCATGGCACCTAATAAAAATAAAACCAGTAAAGGCTTTACCATTTTAGGTTGAAAATATTTTTTCACTAAAAAATAAATAAAACCAAAAGCAAATACTAATCCAATACTACGTGCCCATAAACGGTGAAACCATTCCCAAAAAAAGATGAACTTAAAATTATCAATAGTAAATTCAAAATTGAGTAATTGAAACTGAGACGTTGTTTTATATTTTGCAAATAAGGTCTGCCAAGCGGCATCAGACATGGGTGGCAAACTGCCTGTGACCACATCCCACTCAGTAATGGAAAGTCCGCTACCGGTTAAACGCGTAATGCCGCCTAAAGCAATTTGAATCACCGTCATGATAACCCCTACTAATAGCCAATTGGCTACTTTTTTTGATTTATGATCGTTCAAATCCATGCCTTTGTTTTAGGCTACAAAGGTACAAAGGAATCAAACAAAGAAGAGTGTTTGGTTTTGCTTAATTATAGATTGATTTTGGTATCTCCCTAATATGTTTCAATTTTACATGCATACTTTAAAGTAAAACTGAACAATTATTAAAATATAAGATTACACTTGCCTAAACTACTCAACCAATATCAAGACTTATTATTAGAAGCCGGCTGCGATGAGGCCGGAAGGGGTTGTTATGCAGGACCTGTATTTGCAGCAGCAGTTATTTTACCCAAGGATTTTTACCACCCCATGCTGAACGATAGCAAACAACTCACCGAAAAACAAAGGGAAGAATTAGTGCCCATTATTAAAAAGGCCGCCATAAGTTGGGCAGTGGCGCATCAATCGGCAAAAGAGATTGACAATTCTAATATTTTAAAGGCGGCTATTAAATGCATGCACTTGTCATTAGATGCATTAAAACCTAAAGCAAAATTTATTGCAGTAGATGGAAATAGGTTTTATGCCTATAAAAAAATACCACATCAAACTATTATTAAGGGCGATGGCAAATATGCCAATATTGCCGCTGCCAGTATACTAGCTAAAACGGCGCGTGATAGTTGGATGCAGAAATTACATAAGAAGTATCCGCAGTATGGTTGGGATAAAAATAAAGGATACGGCACGGCCGCGCACCGCGCGGCTATCGCCCAATATGGTTTATGTTTCGAACATCGAAAAAGTTTTAAGATACTGCCACCACAACTAAGTTTGTTATAAACTACATTAATAAGTTTCTATAAGTGTAGGTCTTATTTTTAAAATAGTATTTTCAATTACACTATTTGTATTAATTGCTGGTTAGGATTAATACTCCCAAACACCCAGGCCTTGGCGCAGTAATACATATTCATCAGTTGTACAATCAATGACTGTAGAGGGAACAATGCCACCAATGCCTCCGTCTACCACCATATCAATTTGATTACTCCAGTGTTCATAGATAATTTCAGGATCGGTATAGTCTTCTACATTTTCTCCAGGGAATGATGCCGATAAAATAGGATGGCCTAAGGTTTCAATAATAGAGAGCGCAATTTTATTATTAGGAATACGAAGACCAATTGTTTTTTTCTTTGACTGTAAAATTTTAGGTACTTGTTTGCTAGCGGGTAAAATATAAGTATAGGGACCAGGCAAAGTTTTTTTCAAAATTCTATATAAAGCATTATCTATACTTTTAGCATAAGCGCTCAAATCACTTAAATCGGCGCAAATAAAACTTAGCTGCGCTTTTTCAGGATCTACTTTTTTTATAGCGCAAATTTTCTCCACTGCATTATGATGCAAAATAGAACAACCAAGCCCATAAATAGTATCAGTGGGGTAAGCAATAATGCCTCCATCATCTAAACATTCTTTTACCATAGTAAGTTGTCTAGCTTGCGGATTCTCGGGATGTATTCTAATTAGCATAAAGTGTATAGTACAAATTTACCCATTTTTATTCCAATCAATTTTATATTAATTTGTATAAAAACAAGCTCATGTTTAGCATACTCTATCTTGAAGAAAAAATAATTACGCGTCAAGCATTTCAATTAGCCATTGAAAAACAGGAAGAATGTAAAGTTATTTTTAGCACTGGCGATATTCAAGCCTTTTGTAGTTTTTTAAAAGAAGATAATCGCATGCCCGACCTATGCATTATTGCCGATAGTTATAATTATATAGAACTGCTTTCTGTTATCAAGGCTATAAAGGCAAAAGGCAAGCACCCCTTTATATTATTAAAATCGGATGCTAAGTTTATAAAGTCTATTTGCTTTTTAATGAAAAACGGATTGCAGGGACTATTTTTTACCGACGAGCCCTTAATAGATTTAAAACATTGTGTCAGAAATAAAACCCGCTTTCATTTATCGGCCGATAAATCTAAAATGATCACTAGTAATTTGTTAAAAGAAATTACGATTAAGGAATTAAATTATAACCGTAGGCCTTTAACCAAAAATGAGATACAATTTATACAGGCTTGCAGCAAGGATTTAAACTATGATCAAATAGCCCAAGTGCTTCAAAAAAGCGTGAATACTATTTATGGCTATAGAGATAGAGTGTTTAGGAAACTCGAGGTGAAACAGCGCACTGCCATGGTGATGACGGCCCTTAAAAGAAACTATATCGATTTATAGGTTACGTCTTATTCAAGTATACTCAAAAAAAATAAGCCTCTTTGGAAGGCTTATTTTAATATGATCTAAGTAATAAAGACTGGGCTTATTTAATCTCCCAAGTTTCTTTACCGCGAATTAACTTATCTAAATCTCCTGCACCTTTCGCTAAAGCCTCTTCAATTTGCAAACTCATCATTTGCTCATAGCAAGGACGATCATTGGTATAGAATACACCAAAAGGTCTTGGGAAAACAGCACCCACTTCAGAAGGGTTATCAAATAAACGCGTTAATATTTGCGCTTTATAAAAATCTTTTTCGTCATGGATCCACATATCATCTGCACTATATTTTGAACCAATCTCAACAACTTCTGGACGAATGCCATCGAAACGAATTCCTTTCTCCCCATTTGCACCAAAAGTCAATGGCTTTCCTTGTTCAACATATAAACCATGTACTTGCTTAGTCGATTTTTCAGTAAATACTTCAAAAGCACCATCGTTGAAAATATTACAGTTTTGATATATCTCTAAGAAAGAAGTTCCTTGATGTTGTTCAGCACGCGCAATCATTGTTTGCATATGCTTAGGATCACGATCCATGGTACGTCCTACAAAAGTAGCATCAGCACCTAAAGCCAATGCAGCAGGATTAAATGGATGATCAATACTTCCTTGAGGAGAACTCTTGGTAATTTTATTTACTTCAGAAGTAGGAGAATATTGACCTTTTGTTAAACCATAAATTTGGTTATTGAACACTAAAAAATTAACATTTAAATTTCTTCTCAACATATGAATGGTGTGATTACCACCAATACTCATTGAATCTCCATCACCTGCTACTATCCATACACTTAATTCAGGGCGACTCGCTTTTAAACCACTTGCAATAGCTGTGGCACGACCATGGATAGAGTGCATACCATAAGTGTTCATATAATAAGGGAAACGGCT
>CALDSE010000019.1 GCA_937911175.1 uncultured Sediminibacterium sp. | reverse complement strand
CATAGTGACCACAAACTATAATATGCTTTACTTTCAAAACTTCTACTGCATAAGATAAAACACTTAACATATTCATATCACTATGAACCACCATATTGGCAATATTGCGATGCACAAAAATATCACCAGGCAATGTGCCAGTAATTTGATTAGCAGGAACACGGCTGTCGGAACATCCTATCCATAAATACTCTGGATTTTGACTATTCGACAATTTATCAAAATAGGCAGGGTCGATGGCTAATTTGTCTGCTACCCAGTTTTTATTATTTTCTAGAAGATTCTTAATTGATTTTTCCATGTAACCTAAAAATAGGCAATATTTTGGATTTTGTTTGAAGTTTAAACAGCATTACACTACCCCTTTATGCTATTTAGCCTAATTTTATTAGATGAATACACTTGTTGAAATATTGGGCTGGATAGGCTCTGTATTAATTGTCGGATCCTACGCTTTAAACATCACAGGAAGGTTGGCGGCTACCAGTAAATTATATGTTTTAGCCAATATTATTGGTGGTGTTTTTTTTGTAGTGAACACCTACTTCCATCAGGCCTACCCTTCCATGTTTGTAAATATTGTTTGGGTCATTATTGCCATTGTAATGCTTAATAAAAAAGATAAAAATAAAGAAGCTGGCAATGAGTCATAACTTAAATCAACTATAGAAATAGTTTGTTCTTAATGCAAATGAAAAAAATAAGTACTCATTTATTATTTATACTAAAGTGGTTGTTCATTACTATTATGACGGCAGGCCTAGTAGGCTCCGCAACTGCATGGTTTTTGATAGCATTGGACTTTGTTACCATTTGGCGTACCAACCATATTTGGGTAGTTAATTTTTTACCCTTAATAGGTTTAGGTATTGGTTTTGCTTACCATTACTTTGGAGCAGACGCTAAAAAAGGAAATGATTTAATTTTAGAAATACATCAAGCTACAGAAACTACAAGCACTACTAGTACTAAAACTTCTTCTACCAAACCCATTCCCCTAATAATGGCCCCACTTGTTTTTATAAGCAGTTTACTTACACATCTAGGCGGAGGTTCTGCAGGTAGAGAAGGAACAGCGGTGCAAATAGGTGGCGCTATAGCAGATCAATTCACGAGTATATTTAAATTAAGTTCTGCGGAAAGAAAAACCATTTTAATAATGGGTGTGAGTGCGGGTTTTGCTGCAGTTTTTGGAACGCCCTTTGCAGCTGCTATTTTTGCTTTAGAAATAATGAGTTTTAGAAAAGTGAAATTTGAAAATATAATTCCAAGTTTTGCTGCAGCCTTTGGCGCACACTATATTTGTTTAGCATGGATGGTAAAACATACAGTGTATTCTATTGATATTATACCAAGTATTACAATAAGTACTATAAGTTGGACAATGCTTGCAGGTCTTATTTTTGGATTAGCTGCATTTTTATTTATTTATACAGGTAAAATTTTTGAAGCTTTATTTTCAAAAATAAAATTTGAACCCATGCGCCCTTTTATTGGTGGTATCATTATTTCCTTATTTATTGTAGTGGCTAATTCAACAAAGTATATTGGACTAGGTATCCCCTCCATTATGGACGCCTTTAATACGCCTGCAGGTAGTTTTGATTTTGCTTTAAAACTATTATTAACTAGTCTTACTTTAAGTGCAGGCTTCAAAGGTGGTGAAGTAACTCCCTTATTTTTTATAGGGGCTACCTTAGGGAATGTACTTATTTGGTTTATTCCACTACCAATGGCATTACTTGCTGGAATGGGCTTTGTGTCTGTGTTTGCGGGCGCCACCCACTGTGTAATTGCCTCCATTATTATGGGTATTGAACTATTTGGTATACAGGCAGGTATGTATGTGGGGATTGCAAGCTTGGTAGCTTATTTTGCTTCTGGAAGAAATGGCATTTATAATGCCAAACTTAAAATGGGTGCCAAATATGATTTATATAATTTTATAAGCAAAACTAAAGGGCTATAAAAAAATTGGATAGAAATAAAAAAATAGGAAAGATTAAAAAAAATAAAAATGGTTGAAATAGTGCGCGTAACGAATGATGTAGAAATAGAAGGTATTCGTTTATTACAAAAAGAGAATTTAAAAAAATTAATTAGCGCTGAAGAAGCGGCTCGGGAAGGTTTTGTCACAGCAGAATATAGTTTTGAATTTTTAAAACAAATGAATACTGCCAGCCCTTCAGTTATTGCCAAGGACGGTGATAAAGTAGTAGGCTATGCCATGGTGGCGGTAAAATCTATTTATGGAGGGCATCCTTTATTAGATAGCTTATTTGATGAAACAGATAAACTAAGTTTTAACAATAAGCCACTGAATGAAACGAATTATGTTTTAGTAGGACAGCTTTGTGTAGGTAAAAATTATCGCGGCCTAGGCCTTGTGCAAAAAATGTATGGCTTTTTTAAAACTGAATTACAAAAAGAATTTACTTATTGCATTACCGATGTAGCACAGGACAATCCTAGGTCTATCAAGGCGCATTTAAAAAGAGGCTTTGAAATTATACATACCATTGGCTATGGTGGCGCTTCTTGGGATATCGTATTATGGGATTGGAATAAATAAAAGCCTAAAAATATACTACCTAATTTTAGTCACGTGATACTGGACGTGTTAAACAAGTTGGACCTCCGCCCCCTTTCACACTAATTTCAGCGCCTTCGTATTCAATGACTTTGCAACCTGCTGCTTCTAATCGAGACTTCGTAATAGGATTTCCCTTTACCATTAAACAAGTACGCGGTGCTAAGGCTAGTACATTACAACCCATGCTATCAAATTCCACTTCTGGCACTTCTACTAATTCAAAACCTCTTTTAATTAATTCGTTTCTAAATACAATCGGAATTAATGGAGAATACACCACTGCTATATTATCGGCCACAGGACTTAGTACCGACATTAAATGAAATACATCCGATGAACCTCTATAATGTGGCATGGGAACTGAAATTACTTCCACGCCTAAAGGCTTTAATAAGGCGCTTACTTGTTTAATACCTTCTTCATTGGTTCTATAGGTATGGCCCACAGCCAAGGTTTTAGCATCTAACCAGGCAACATCACCTCCTTCAATGGTTCCTGGTGCTTGTATCACACCTAATACTGGAATACCAGCTGCCTCATAGGCTTTTTGTTGAGACAAGGGCTCATTTCTACGACCCTCTTTGCCCATATTGCAAATAATCATGCCCTTGCTGGTGGCAATAGCAGCATCTCTGCAATAAATAGAATCCATATTCACTGAATCGTCTTCAGGAAAATAAAAAACCTGCGCTCCATTGTCTATTAAAATTTTTTCAAAAGCATCGTACTCTGCAAGTGCTTTATCAATATTTGGTTTACCTAAATAATTCAAGGCTTCCCAATGCTTGGTAATATGTGCATCGCCAATAAAAGCTGCTGACGCTTTTTTAATAAATAAAGAATTTAATTTTCCAGATTCTGAATGCGATGACATGACTATAATTTAAAGTGGTGAAATAATTATATGAACAATGTTGTGAATACTGTTATGAATACTTTTATGAATAAAGTTAAACTTTATCTCGCTTCCAAACGGCAAAAACATAAATGGGAACAGAGGACATAGTTAAGAAAAAGCCCCAGAAAACAGTTTCCTGTCCTAGGCCTATTATTAACCATAAACAAAAAATAAAAGTAAGTGTAGCTAATAAAATAGCCATGGATAAATTTTTGCTTGACTTAAAGGGTAATTTAAATCGCATAATTAAATAAGAGGCAGTACAAAAAATATAAGGAATTAAAATTGTAGAAGTAGTCATTAGCATTAAAAACTTAAACTGCTCTACTAATGCCTTGGTATAATTCATACTCATTAATATAGAAATAAATACACTTGAAATAACCACCCCTAAAACGGGTACGCCTTTTGCATTCAGCTTCATAAAAATGGCAGGAAATAATTTATCCTTCGCAATGGCAAAAGGTAATTGACCTTGAATTAATATGTACCCATTCAAAGCCCCAAAGGCAGCAATGGCCACCCCTGCACTCACCCAATACTCAGCTCCATGGCCCCATATTAAAACTGCTGCATCGGCAAAGGGTGTTACACTATTTTTTAATTGGGCTGCAGGAATCATACCCATAATACTTACTGTACTTAATATATACACCACAGTAGCAATAAGCGTTCCAAGCGTAGTAGCCTTGGCTACAGTGGCTGCTGAATTGGCCACACTGCCTGAAGGAATAGTGGCACACTCAATACCCAAAAAAGCAAAAAAAGTTAAAGTAGTGGTGGCAGTAATAGCAGTAATGGTGGAAGTTCCACTTGAATTAAAGGGTAAGAAATTTTCCCATTGAATATAAAATAAACCTACCACGCCAATTAATATAATGGGTAGAATTTTTAATATAGTAGTTATTAGTTGCACTACACCGGAGGTAAATATGCCTAAAGAATTAATCCAAGTTAAAAACCAAATAGTAGCTAAACCAGTTGCTATGGCTAATAATGAATTAGTAGCTAATGCAGGAATAAAAGTACTTAGGGCACTAATAAATGAAACTGTAATAGCAGCATTAGTACACCATACCGATACTAAATAACCCCAGGCTACCAAGAAGCCGGCAAAATCGCCTAAGCCTTTTTGAGAATAAGCATAAGGACCACCATTAGCCGCGGGTAATAAATTACTTAAATGTGCAAATACTTTTGAAAGTAAAAAAGCACCCATAGCCGAGCAAACCCAACCTATTAAACTAATACCTCCAAAACTAGCCAGTGTTGCAGGCATCAAAAAAACTCCTGCCCCTATCATATTTCCTACGACTAAAGAAGTACTAGTCCATAAACCCAATTTTTTATCGGCTGCTTGCATTGCTTAAATATACCTATTAATAATGTTTTCTATTAATTCTTGTTGACCACTTATAGCAGTAGGTTCTCCTTTCTCTACCGCATAGGCTCTTAAGTCCTCTAAACTTAATTTTCCTTGTTCGAAGTCCTTGCCTTTACCTGCATCAAAAGAAGCATATCTAGTAGAGCGAATTTTTGTATACTCCGATTTTTGTAAAATAGTATCTGCTGTAATTAAAGCGCGGGCAAAAGTATCTATGCCTCCAATATGTGCATGAAATAAATCGGCAGGGTCGGTGGAATTTCTTCTACGCTTAGCATCGAAATTAATACCGCCTCCTTGGAATCCACCTGCTTCTACAATTATAAGCATGGACTCTACTAGCTCATTAATATTCGTTGGGAACTGATCTGTATCCCAGCCGTTTTGGTAATCGCCTCTATTGGCGTCCATACTACCTAACATACCTGCATCCACTGCTACTTGTAATTCATGTTGGAAAGTATGACCGGCAAGGGTAGCATGGTTCACTTCAATATTTAATTTAAAATCGTTTAGTAAATCATATTGACGCAAGAAACCTATGACTGTTTCGCTATCATAATCGTATTGATGCTTTGTAGGCTCGCAAGGCTTAGGCTCAATAAAAAAAGTTCCTTTAAAACCATTTTTTCTCGCATAGTCTTTTGCAGTATGTAAAAATTTAGCCAAATGTTCTTTCTCTCTTTTCATATTGGTATTCAGCAGCGACATATAGCCTTCTCTTCCACCCCAGAATACATAGTTCTCTCCACCAAGTGCAATGGTTGCATCTAAGGCGCCTTTTACTTGTGCTGCTGCATGCGATAATACATGAAAATCAGGATTGGTAGAAGCCCCATTCATATAACGCTTATTGCTAAATACATTCGCTGTGCCCCATAATAATTTTACACCACTGGCTTTTTGTTTTTCTTTTAAATAAGCAGTGAGTGCTTGTAAGCGACTATCGTTTTCATTTACATCATTGGTATAGTCTACTACATCTACATCATGAAAGCAATAATAAGGAAGGCCTAGTTTAGTAATAAATTCAAAAGCTGCATCGGCCTTGTCCTTAGCGCGCGCCACTGCATCTTGTTTTTCATTCCAAGGAAAAATATGCGTAGGTTCTCCAAAAGGATCGCCGCCATTGCCAACAAAACTATGCCAATAGGCTACTGCAAAGCGTAACCAGTCTTTCATGGGCTTACCCGCTACTATTTTGCTTTCATCATACCAACGATAGCTTAATGGATTATCGCTATCTAAGCCTTCGTATTTAATTTGACCTATGCCTTTAAAAAATTCTTTTTCTCCTAGAAGTACTGACATAAAATAAAGTATTAAAGTTTATAAAATATTTGATTGTGTTCTATTGATTGATGTAATGATTGTTATTTTTTAAGAAATTCTGTATTTCAATTATAGATAAGGTTTTCTGTTTTTTATTTTTAAATAAAATATTTTTATATAAATTTTACTAATTTATCTTTCCAATTTTCATAAAGTGCATTATATAGTTTTGTTTCAGTAGGCTCAATGCGTTGAATAGGTTTCGTATCTGCGAAGGCGTCTTTTAATTCTTTATAAATACCAGCACCTATACCTGCTCCTAAAGCTGCACCCACACTACCTTCTACATTATACAAGGCTACAGGTACCCCTGTTGCATTCACAAAAGCATGGGTAAATACAGGGCTTAAAAACAAATTAGCCTGACCTGCTTTAATCACAGAAGGTTCTAATTTATTTTCTCTCATTATATCCAACCCATATCTAAAAGCAAAGGCAATACCTTCTTGTGCTGCTTTATATATATGCGCTGCAGTATGTTTATTTAAATCAATGCCCAGCATTTGAGCGCCTATAATTTTATTATTAAATATACGCTCTGCTCCATTGCCAAAAGGTAAAATACTTAAGCCATCACTACCTGCTGCAATAGTAGCTGCCATCTCATTCATTGAATTATAATTAGTATTAGCACCAATGTATTTTTTAACCCAGCTATTTAATATGCCTGTACCATTAATACAAAGTAGCATACCAATTCTATTTTCTGCACTTGTATGATTTACATGCGCAAAACTATTCACCCTTGATTGCATGTCATAAGATAAAGTATTACCTACTCCGTATATAACTCCTGAAGTGCCTGCCGTGGCTGCTACTTCACCGGGCTGAACTACATTTAATGAAAGTGCATTATTGGGTTGGTCTCCTGCTTTATAAGTTACTGGTATACCTGCTTTTAAACCTAAACCATTCGCAACAGTTGTACTTAACAAACCGTGGTTACTAAAAACTTCTTGCACTGCAGGAAAAATAGATTCATCAAAACCAAAATAGTCTAATACCTCTTTTGAAATTCTATTGTTTTTAAAATCCCAAAATATACCTTCCGATAATGCAGCAATGCTGGTAGTTATTTCACCCGTGAGCCTCATGGCAATAAAATCGCCAGGTAGCATTATTGTATGTATTTGGGAATATACAGCTGGTTCATTTTCTTTTACCCAGGCTAGTTTAGCTGCTGTAAAATTACCTGGTGAATTTAATAAATGTGATAAGCATATTTTATGACCAATTGTATCAAAGGCCTTTTCGCCATATGATACGGCCCTGCTGTCGCACCAAATAATACTATCTCTTAGGACCTTTTTATTTTTATCCACTAATACCAGCCCATGCATTTGATAGGCAATGCCAATGGCTGAAATATCATTAGCATTATAGGAAGGCAGGGCAAGTTTAGCCGCCTGATGTAGTTTTACAATACCTGCTTGAACCTGCTCCCACCACATTAAAGGCGACTGTTCGGCCCAGCCATTTTGGTGGGCAGTAATGGCATTTTCAGTATCTGGATAGGAAACAGTTACAATACATTGCTGTGTACTTGCTTCTACTAAAGAAACCTTAATAAAGGAAGTGCCAATATCAATACCTAGTAAATACATATAGTGTTTGCTTACTATCTAAAACTAAGAAATTGTTGCCTGTTTTTGGCATCTTAATTTATAAATTAGGCATAAAAAAAGGGCCCCTAAATGGGGGCCCTTTTATATATATAAACCTAAGGTTTACTTTCTTTGTAAAGTCAAAGTATTCGAACCGTAGTCGGTAGCACCATACTTTAAACCAATCTTTAAACCAATATAACCAGTACAAGAGAATACATATCCGTTCGTTCCTGAACTTGGAATATAGGCACTTGTTTTTTGGCCATAATCAGCGAAGATTACATTGTTTGTTGCCAATTTAGCTGCACCAGTAGCAGGGTCAACATTGATGATCAAATCGGCTAATTTATCACCGTAAGCTGGATTAGGCCATACTTCAGATAGATTAATTTGGTTAGCACCTGGACCATCTGTAACTTTTACAACATCCCCAACAGACCAGTCAGCCCAGTCATCTTGGACAACAGTGTATAAGCCTGTCATACCACCTGTAAATGGACAAACCACAAAAGCAGTCCAACGCATACAAGCTTTATAACCAGCTGCAGATTCTAATGCTCCTAAAGTATTAGAAATATCATAAGTTTTGCCATCTTCTGTAACCACTTGATGATAAAAAGTGTAAAACTGACCTGGCTTAAATAAAGCTGCAGTAGTAGTACCGTAAGCCTTAGCTATATCAGCACCTGTAGCTGAAATTGTAGTTGTACCAGTCATTGGAACTGTTTTTACTAATTTCCATGCTTTTGGATCTGCAGAAGACCCTTTGAACACATACAATTTTACTTCTTTGATTTTTACGCCATTCTCGTAAGGATCAATCTTTACTCCCACTGTTGATGCATCAATAGCAGCAAAGTTTAGATTGGCATTAGTGGTTGAGTTTAAGGTAACATAAGCTCCCTTACCCAAGTTGTTAACGTCAACAAATGGATTATTATTTGCAAGGTCATCTTTTTGACAAGACGAAACCAATGCCGTAAAGGCAATTGCAACTAATATTTTATTGAATATTTTTTTCATTATTGTCAAGTTTATTAATTGATGAAATTATCTGCGTTATTATCCCAAAATACTTTTTCTGATTTAATACCCAAGGCTTTCTGCGCTGGTGCATTTAAGTTTCTGTTCACATATACTGAAGGATAGTAGAATGAGCGGACAAAGAAACCTGGATTGGCAGAGTAAACCGTTGGTTGCATATTCTTAGGATAACCAGTTAAACGGTATGCATTGTATGCTTCCCATCCATTACCCCAAGTAGATAAATAATATTCTTTCACAATAATTGCTAACTTATCATTGTCTGTTGCAGCAGCATCGAAAGAAGCTAAAACAAGATCTATGTAGTTTGTAATTGTTGTAGAAGTAGCAGCAAATGTAGCACTTGGGGTTACACCTACAGTTGCAGGGAATCCAGTTACTTTAGCCATATTATTTTCTATTGCAGTTTTTAAACTAGCTCTTGCAGCAGCCATACCACCTGTAATTACACCAGCTGCAGCAGCTTCTGCTAATTTGAAATGCGTGAATTCGGAGTTCCAGATTGGTAAGATACCAGCACCTTTACCACCTACTTCTAAACCAACCTTAGTGTTTTGGTTTTCATCAAATAAACCACCCGCTGGGTAAACACCCCATGTTGTTCTGAAAGAACCGTCTGGAGGAGTACCGCTGTTATCACCATGGTCACGACCCCAGAAACCTGTTCCGATATAACAGAATGGTTGATCTTCTGTATAATGCGCTGGTCTTGGGAAAGTAACACATGTTAAAGTGATTTCATTTACGTTAGCACCAGAAGTATTTTGACGATAGAAATAATAACGTTGTCTTGGATCTAAAGTTGTACCCTTAGCACCAGAAACAGTACCGCCATTTTTTTCTGCCACCACAGCCCACATAAACCAATCTCCCATGTACTCACCTACAGAACCTGCAGCATTGTAGTTGCCAGCATAATCTGGATGACGAGAATCAGGAGAATTTCTGTTTATACCATACTTGAAGTTGAAGTCATTTGTTGCAGTCTTGATTAAATTACCAGCAGTAACCAATGCTTGAATTTTAGCAGCAGCACCTGCATCTACTTTACGCGTTTGCATTAACAATTTAAATTTCATTGTATTAGAAGCAGTAATCCACTTAGCTGCACTATTACCATAGAATAAATCACTTCCTACGTTAGCACTTGTTTTACCAAAGTCTACAATGGCGTCATCTAATATGGCAATGGCTGCAGCATATACAGCAGCACCTTTGTCTTGCTTAGGATTAGGATTTTCAATACCTAATTCAGCTTCTGTCCATGGTATATCACCAAAGGCATCTACCATTGTAGCTAGTGCATATGCTTTAAAAAACTTAGCCATACCAGATGCTCTAAACTTATTTTGTTTTTGAGCCAATGGAATAATGGCATTTGCATTTTTAATAATGGTTGTATAACCTGTGGTCCACAAACCATCAGATGTACCAGGTGAATAGGCATTTGAATAAATAGGGCCAAACATAGTTTGTTGTCTAGTTAATTGGCCTCCTAAATTGGACGCTTCATCAAAAAAACCTGTGAATGATAATTGAACCTGATTCAATAAAAGGTCCACATCGGCAGTATTCACAGAAGGGGCATTTGGATTCTCTAGAAGAGAATCTAATTCCTTGTTACATGCAACCGTAGTTGAAAATAACGCAAGGATTACTATAATTTTAAAATATTTCATATTCTTTACTTTTTACTTAGTTAGTATTAAAAGGTTACTCTTACACTTAGACCCATTCTACGCGCAGAAGGACCAGTGATAAATTCTAAACCCTTACCATTACCTACTCCTAAACTATTTGTTTCAGGATCGAAGTTCATGTACTTAGGGAAGTTAGGTGCATAATACCAAAGGTTGCTACCATTCGCAGTGATAGATAAGCTACCAAATGGTGTTTTGCTTAATAACTTCTCAGGTAATGCATAAGACAAAGACATATCTCTTAATCTTACTACAGTGGCATCAAATATACCTGATTGATCTGGACCAAACACGTTATTGAAATAACCTTGAGTAGCACTTACTTGTTGATTATTTGGTTTACCATCGGCAGTTACACCAGGTAAGATATATGGTGCTGAACGGTCAAACTCTGTATCTTTTGTAACACCTCTAGCCAATAAAGATCTAGCAGTTGAAGAGTACATATCACCACCACAAGTATAATCCACTTGGAATCTAAATGTTAATGATTTGTATGTTACACTATTAATACCAGATAATCTGTACTTAGGGTTTGGATCACCGATGATACCAATTGTAGTAGAAGCTAAGTAGTCTCCACCAGCACCTACTAATAATTGACCATCAGAATATCTTTGGAATTGATACCCTTTGATGATACCCAAAGGTTGACCGTTGATTGCGAAGTTACCCAATGTAGTATAACCAGCATAAAGGATTTCTTTTAAGTCAGTAGGAATATCAGATACCAATGATTCATTCAATGTATAGTTACCAGTTACTTCCCAAACCCAATCTTTATTTCTGATAATCTTATAGGCAATTTGCGCTTCAATACCCTTGTTAGTTACTTTACCAGCATTGATTTGCTGAGTTGTATAACCAGTTGAAGGATCTAAAGCTCTAAACAAGATTTGATCATTAGAAACTCTTTGGTAAAAAGTGATATCAGTACTCAATCTGCTTTGGAAGAACTTACCTTCAATACCAGTCTCTATCTCTTCCATCAACTCAGGCTTCAAATTTGGATTAGGTAAGAAGTTAGGGATATTGTTAGTATTAATAACCGAACCAGAAGCTGTCAAAAAGTTTCTAGTAGAAATGTCTAATGCAGATCTTGTAGAATAAGGACTAGGGAAGTTAGCTGCGGTAGAATAACCTAAACGAACTTTTAAGTAATTCACATTCTTTTTATTTCTTAAGAAATCAAGCGCTTCCGTTGCAATAAATGAACCACTAATATTTGGGTAGAAAATACTTCTATTAGCAGCTTCTAAAGTTGAAGTCCAGCTATTTCTTCCACCCACTACTAAGTAAGCAAATTGCTTATAAGCTAAAGTTGCGGTAGTAAACGCACCAATTGAAAGACTTCTTGTTTTGAAATCCATGTCAGCACCCGCTTCGTTTACGATATCGTGTGTGATAAAGTTGGTATGATCTAATAAACCAAATACTAATTGATCTTTACTTGTAACACCCATTTGGTTATAGCTTAAATCTCTAGAGTTTAAACCTGCTAATACGTCAAAACTGAAATCATTGTTGATATCCGTTTTATAAGTAGTAGTTAAGGTATGGTCTAAGATAGCATTGTTACCAGTAGATGTTCTTAAGAAACCTTGAGGATAGTAAGTACCCCCTTTGTTTTGAGCATATAATTGGGAGTTAGAATAGTTATCATAACCAAAACGATATTGAACTTTTATTTTTTGGCTCAAATCATAGTTCATAGAAATCTGACCAAAGTTTCTGCTTACTTTATCTCTAGTGAATGAGTTTTTTAGAGTCCAACGTGGGTTTTGGATATCATTACCGTTTCTGTAGTATACATGAGAACCATCAATTGGATTCTCGAATTCTAATCCCATTAAATCTACCGCAGTTGGCGTATACATAACGTCACCATATAAAGATGGGTTAGACGCAGTAGAACCAAATGAAGGAGAAGTTGGAGGAGATGCAACATCTGTTTGAACGTGGTTGAAAGTACCATTCAATGTTAACTTGTTTGATAATTTCATAGTACCACCCATAGAGATATTGTTCTTCATAGAACCGTTACCTTGAACGAAACCTTGATCGTCTGTATAACCATAGTTAATATTATAATTTAAATTTTGTGCAGAACCTGCAAAGTTTACGGAAGTGTTTTTAGAAACACCATCACGGAAAAATCTTCCAACGCTATTATAATATTTATATTCATAACTAGCATTACCTACGTATTGAGGAAATGCAGCATTTAAGGCAGCTCTGCTATAAGGGTGCGTTACCTTCGCTGGAGGATCGGTAAACTTTGCTCCCCAGTTAGAGAAGAATGCTAAACCTAAACTCAAATCAAAACCACCACCATAGGAGGTGTTGTATTCTGGTAAATTAGCAACTTGGTTAACAGCATAAGACTGAGTAACAGTTACTTCATTTTTCTTTCTAGTTTTTTGAGTAGAACCGTTTTTGGTAGTAACCAAGATTACACCATTTCTACCTAACTCACCATATAATGTTGTCGCACTCAAACCTTTTAAGATATCGATTGACTCAACGTTGTTTGGATCAAGATCCAAGAAACGGCTAGGCGTGTTATTACCAAAAGTAAATCCAGCTTGGTTATTCGTACCACCATCAAATGGTACACCATCTACAACCCATAATGGTTGAGAGTTACCAGAGATTGTACTAACCGCACGAATTATTATGTTGGTACCAGAACCAGATAAACCACTAGAGGGCCCAATGTTTACCCCTGGTGCTTTACCGTTTAATAAACGCGCAATATCAATTTCGGGTTTTTGTTCTAAATCTTTTTTACCAATTGAAGAAACAGCATAACCTAATGCTTTCTTTTCTTTTTTAATACCTAAGGCTGTAACAACCACCTCACTTAAATCTTCTTTTAAAGATTTTAAAGTAAAATTAGTTACTCCTTGTGATGCAGCTTCTTTTTTCTCAAAGCCTACACTTGAAACTTGCAATACAGCACCAGATTTTACACTGATTCTGTAATTACCATTTGCATCAGTTAGTGTTCTGTTTTTTGATACACTTTTCTCAGAAACCACAGCACCTTCTACTGGAGTACCATTTTCATCGGATACTTTACCAGTGACAGTTGTGTTTTGAGCGATCGCCGCTTGGATGGAGAAAAACGCAAAAAACAAGCACCATAATAGTTTTTTTCTCATGTTGTTGTTTATTATTTAAAAAATCTTATCTAAATGCAATTTATGTTAAAAAATTTAACAATTTAACTATTTAATAACACTAATTATGTAACTGAGGGGAAATTTGGCGTTTTTGAACTAATATACAAATTTAAAACATATATAATATATTAATTACTAATATTTTATAAATAAATTTATAGACTTTGTTCCATTACAATAAAAAACTAAAATTTTTTTAATTAAGCCCATATTTAACAGCCTGAGGAGTCGAAATGGTTATTTCTTGTTAATAACCGATTGAATATAGGTTTCTAGTTCATCTATTTCTTTGTCTGAAATAGTCTTAAAGGCTGGCATAGTCCCCTTGCCGTTGGAGATTAAATTTCTGAAACTCGATTTATCGTTTAGATAGTTGGATTTAATCAAAGAAGGATTTCTATTCCCATCCCCATTTAGATTGCTTTGATGACAATTGGTGCAGTAGGTCTGGTAAATTTGCTCGCCAATTTTACTATATTTTATTTCAATGATATCCTTTATGGGATCTGGTGTTTTAATATTATTGGCAGTATTTTTTCTTATTTCCATTTTAGCTAATGCAGCTAGGGTAAATTTTGATTTATCTTCTTTGTATAATATTCTCCAAATTTTTCCTTGCTTAGAATCATTCACATATAATGATCCATCAGGTCCTTGCGCAAGTCCCATGGGTCTGTATTTTGCATCACTTACATTTACAATTGTTTCAACGCCAGCAAATCCATCTGCGAAAACTTCCCATTCACCTTTTGGTTTTCCATTTTCAAAAGGTACAAAAGCGACTATATAACCAGCTTGAGGATAGGGACCTCTATTTGTAGATCCGTGAAAAGCAATAAAGGCGCCGTTTTTATATCTATCTGGAAATTGGTTACCCGTATAAAATAATAAATCATTCGGTGCCCAATGCGCAGGGAATGCAGCTAGTGGATTTGTATACGATGGATCAATTGCTATTTTTTTTCCATCCCCACCATATTCAGGCGCTTGTAGTTTTTGTTTTTTAAAAAGATCATAATAGGAATAAGGCCATCCATAATTACTACTTTCTTTTATTTCAAAAAATTCCTCTGCTGGTGTAACTGCATTTTCCCATGCTGAATAAAATTGCGGCCATAATAAATGTAAATCATCTCTGCCATGTTGTGTAGCAAATAATGTGTTGGTTTCTTTATTCCAATCCATAGCAACAATACTTCTAAGGCCAGTTCCTACTTGCGTTCCATCCTTCTGTGTTTGATTGATCGCGTTTGCCTTAAATCTCCAAACACCTGCATGATTGATTAATTCAGGACAAGGATTTTGGCCAGCTTTTTGTATTGAATTTCCAGCAGTGCTTATATAACTTGCGCATGCATTTGAAGGAGCGCTATAAGGTACATACAAATTACCTGCATTATCAAAGGTCAATGGTTTAGCAATATGCCATTGTGCATTTTCATCAATCAAAACAATTTCTTGTTTTGAAGTAGGCACTAATTTGTCGTCTAATTTTTGTCTGTATACTACTTGCTCAGTGCTATAATATAAATAGCCATTATGTATACGCATACCCGTTGCAAAAATGCCATCATTTAAATAACTACCAAAGGGTTGAATAATATCTGCTTTACCATCACCATTCTCATCTCTTAACGCTACCGTTCCGGGAGCATCTGAAGTGATTTTTAATTTTACATAAATATCGCCATTCTCTTTTACCGCTAAATGTCTGGAAGGGCCAATGCTATCAATTACAACCACTACGCCAAAACCCTCGGGAACATACAAGCCGCCATTATCTTTCTCAAAAATAATATTTTCTTTTTTTGAAGCACATCCTATAAAAAGCATAGATGCACATAAAATGATTATTTTATTTTTTATAATTGTTTTCATTATTTGTCTTTGACACATCTAACTGCTAATCCATTTCTATTGCCATAAGCATCTTTGAAAACCATGGGGCTAGCATATAATATAAATCTGTACCAAGATTTTGAAGTATCTATTGCAGTGGATGACCACCATCCACCTCCCTGACCTTTGTAACCAAACGCGCCTAACCCATTTCTTAAACCACCTGCCAATGCCTCAAAACCACTTGCGTTAGATCCATTACCAGAACTATCTTTATTGTTTTCCCAACCATAAGTATATTTTAATGCTTCTCCTGCTTTTTGATCTCCCCCCATTTCTAATACCAATAAGCCCCATTCAACATCGCTTGGAATATGCCAACCTTTTGGAGCTAATCCTCTTGGATCATTTACGGCATACCAGTTATATAACTTTCCAAATTGCGCACCTTCCCCCATGTCATTATTATAGTAACACCAGGCTGCTTTTCTAGCAGTTCCGTATGCCACCCATTCATCTTTGGTTTTAGATTCTGGAATCGTATCGCCATTTTTAAATGTAACCACATCCAAGTTTTTAATCATCCAACTATTTTCTCCAATTTTAACAGCATCAAAATCGGGTTCTTGTTTACATGCACTCAATAGTATTAAAAGGGAAGCTAAAAAGCTTATATATAATTT
>CALDSE010000018.1 GCA_937911175.1 uncultured Sediminibacterium sp. | reverse complement strand
ACCTGGACTTATTTTGAAATAAAAAATATAAAACAGCTAAGTCAACTCAATGTTTTATGCGAGGTTTTATTTGGAGTGAATGACCAGCAAATAAATATTTTTCATGTAAATGCAAAAGGTGTTCGAAAAAGTTACGAACTCATCTACCCTAAGAATACGACCCAATTTAATTTCTAGACATCCATTTCGAATAAACACTTGCACCTGTATAGCCCATAATTAGTCCTACCAAGGTTCCTGCCAATATATCTAAAGGATAATGCACCCCCACATAAATTTGTGCATAAGAAATAATGCCTGCCCATACAAAAAACAAATAGGTATACTTTTTAAAAAGTGGTTGCAAACTCATAAATACAAACATGGCCAAACTAAAATGATTAGCCGCATGCGAAGAGGTAAAACTGAAACTAGTTGGACATGCACCTATTAATAATTTTACCTGCGTCAGCATTTCAGGGTCGGCGCATGGTCTTAAACGATGAATAAAAGGCTTGAATATAAAGCTACTCACTTGGTCTGTAAGTGCAATAGTAATAGCTACAGTCAGTAGCCATTTCCAAGCCTTCCAGCCCCAGCGGTAGAATGTATAGCCTACTAGCGCCAAGTAAAAGAGGAACCAATGCTCAGAAGTCCGCATCCATGGCATAAATACATCAAAAAATGGAATTGTCCATTGACCATTGATAAGCTCAAATAAGGCTTGGTCTGCCTTCTCCAAAGATGGCCAAATGTCTAGTATCATGGCATAAAGATACAAGGAAGTGTAAAAATTTAAAGTAAATTTGCCGAACCAATTTATAAAGTAAAAAAGAGCAGCTATGTCACTTATTAAGAGTATTTCAGGATTTAGGGGCACCATTGGAGGTAAACCCAATGATAACCTTACTCCTATCGACATTGTTAAGTTTGCCTCTGCCTATGGCAGCTGGCTTCTCCATAAAGCACCTGGCAAGAAAAAAGTAGTGGTGGGTAGAGACGGAAGAATGAGCGGGGAAATGGTAGAAGTATTGGTAGAACAGAGCCTTTTGGCCTTAGGTATAGATGTAATTCATTTGGGATTAAGCACCACGCCCACCGTTGAAATGGCCGTAGTTTTTGAAAAAGCAGATGGAGGTATTATTTTAACGGCCAGCCATAACCCTAAACAGTGGAATGCTTTAAAATTATTAAATGAAAAAGGAGAGTTTGTAAGTGGGGAGGAAGGAAAAACTATTTTAACCTTAGCCGCTAACGAAGATTTTAATTACGCAGAAATAGACCATTTAGGAAAAATAATTTCTAATAATAATAGTCTTGAAAAACATATTCAAGCCATTCTTAATTACCCACTAGTAGATGTGAATGCTATAAAAGCAGCTAATTTTTCAGTGGTAGTGGATGCCATTAATAGTTCAGGTGCTTTTACAGTGCCTGCCTTACTAAAAGCCATCGGTGTAAATAATATTACAATTTTAAATGGCGATATGCATGGCAATTTTGCGCATAACCCAGAACCTTTAAAAGAAAACCTTACTGAACTTTGCGATACAGTAATTTCTAAAAAAGCAAGTTTAGGTATTGCCGTAGACCCCGATGTAGACCGCCTATGTTTTGTAAGTGAAAATGGAGAATTATTTGGAGAAGAATATACACTGGTAGCTGTAGCTGATTATATTTTACAAAATAAAAAAGGGGCCACTGTTAGTAATTTATCTTCTACCCGTGCTTTAAGAGATGTTACTGAAAAATATGGCTGCTCTTATTTCGCAAGCGCTGTAGGTGAAGTGAATGTGGTGAATAAAATGAAAAATGAAAAAGCCGTTATAGGAGGTGAAGGGAATGGTGGTATCATTGTACCTGATTTACATTACGGAAGAGACGCCTTAATTGGTATTGCTTTATTTTTGACGCATTTAGCAAAAAGTAAAATGAGCGCTTCTGCTTTGAGAGCCAGCTACCCTGCTTATTTTATGAGTAAGAAAAAAATGGATCTTGACGCCTCTATTTCACTGAGTAAAATATTTGAGGTACTCGCTACAAAATTTGCAGCCTTCCCTATTAATAAAGAAGATGGCTTTAAAATTGATTTTGAAAATGAATGGGTACATCTAAGGTCTAGTAATACAGAACCTATTATTCGTATTTATACAGAAGCACCCTCACAGGCCGCTGCCGATAAATTAGCAGACGAGATTATTTCAATTATAGGAACAATTAACTAACTTAGAAAAAGTTTAGAATCTTCATTATAGACTAGTTATATATAGACAATGGAAAGAATTTATTTTGATAATGCAGCTACTACTTCACTAGATCCCTTGGTCTTAGAAGCCATGATGCCTTATATGACCGAGAAATTTGGCAACCCTTCTGCTATATATAGTTATGGGCGTGAAACAAGAATGGCCATTGAACAAGCAAGAAAGCAGGTGGCTAAAATTTTAGGCGCCCGTCCTGCTGAAATATTTTTTACAAGTGGAGGCACTGAAAGCAGTAATACTGTTTTACATGCAGCCATGGAAAATTTGGACTGCAAGCATATTGTGAGCTCTTCTATCGAACACCATGCTACCCTTCATACAGTAAGCCATTTGGCTAAAAAATATAATGCAAAACTTAGTTTGGTGAATATTCTTCCCAATGGCCATATAGATACTGCTCATCTTGAACAAATTCTTGCAACAAATAATGAAAAAACTATTGTGAGTATTATGCATGCTAATAATGAAATTGGTAATATGATTGACCTAATGGAAGTAGGTGCTATTTGTAAAAAGTACAATGCTTATTTCCATAGCGATACCGTTCAAACCGTGGGGCATTTCCCTTTTGACTTAGCCAATACCCCCGTAGATTTTATCACAGGCGCTGGACATAAATTTCACGGACCAAAAGGCGTAGGCATATTATACATTAGTGAAAATATAAAGATTAACCCTTTATTACACGGCGGGGCACAGGAAAGAAATATGCGCGCGGGTACTGAAAATTTATATGGCATTGTTGGTTTAGCGAAAGCTTTAGAAATGGCTACTGAAAATTTCGAAAAAGACAGTGTAACTATTGCTGGTCTAAAAAAATACATGCACGACGAACTGGTTAGTAAAGTTCCTGGGGTAAGTTTTAATGGCGATCCTTTTGGAAAAAGTCTTTACACTACCCTTAGTGTTAATTTTCCTAAGTCGGAAAAAACAGAAATGATTTTATTTAACCTAGATATTCAACATATTTGCGCTAGCGGTGGCAGCGCCTGCTCTAGTGGAGCACAGACCGGTTCTCATGTAATGCATGCGCTTCACAAAGGAAGCATTGATGTTACCGTTCGTTTCTCTTTCTCTAAACACAATACAAAAGCAGAGATTGATAAAGTAGTAGCTACCCTATTAACTATTTTATAAATTCATTCGTTTAAACTTATTCAATAAAAAAAGGTCCTCCAATTTATCGGAGGACCTTTTTTTGTATTCTAGATATGTTATGTACTATTTTTTTACTGCAAAGTCTTGATTCATTTTTTCAATAGCTGCAATAAGTTGATAAGTAGTTAAGGCGTCTTGCACAAATACTATTTGCTTATTGCTTAAGCCATTAGGCTTGTTTTGATAAGCATTCTCAAGGTTTTGCATATACTGGTCTTCAGACATTGGGTCACCCAATGATTTATAATAAGCAATTGATTGATTTAAGTCCTTCAACACAGAACTAGCTATTTTCTTGGCAATATTCATTTCACCAGCTGCATAACATGACTGTAATAAAATATAAGAGAAATAATTATGTTGGTTACCTCTGTTAGAAGTCATACCATAAGGGAAACTCTTCTCATTGGTTTCACTGTCTAATTTTCTAATAATTTGTCTAGCACTGTCTAATTTGCCTTCGCTTACTAAAGCTTGGGCTATTTGTGCAATAGTTAAACGAATAGAATTTAAATGTCTGCGATTTTCTTCATCAAAATACACATTCGGATTTTTAGCATTTCCAAAAGTGAACTTAGTCATAATGTTTTTATAAGAAATGTCTGTATCAATGCTTTGACCAATTGCAGGCACCAATTGATAAGACATACCTGTTTGACGAACATATTTATCTAATCCCATTTCTTTTAATTCTTGCGTAGAAGTAAAGCAAATAGGTCTTTTAAATTGCGAAGTAGCGATGATGGCATAAATAGCCATTTCATTTTTAAGCAAGTATTGTCTATTAGGATTAAAGTCAATCAATAATTCATCTACTAATATATCTGTAGGTTTTGCAATTCCTGATGCCAATGCGTTAGCCTTATTTACAGGTACTTTAAATTTATGGGTAGGAAAAATATTCACAGGCCCTTCTTGTGTAGAAGCCTGGTATTTACCTAAAGGATCTGCAATTACATTTCTAAAAACAGAATCTAAGTCATGGTAGGTAGCCTCCCCAAAACCAGGTACAGCATTGTAATAAGCTACATTTAACTTACTGCCAGATACTTGTTCTTCGGTAAAAATGAGATCAAATTTATCACTCTTATTTACTTTATACCTAAGCTCTTTCATATACCAATCAGAGCCTAATAAACTATTCACCACAACACGCACATCAGGTCTAATGCCTTCTACCTCTTGTGCATACCATAAAGGATAAGTATCATTGTCTCCAAAAGAAAATAAAATAGCATTCGGAGGACAGCTTTCTAAATAATTACGTGCTAAATCGCGTGGTAATGTTTTTTGACTTCTATCATGGTCATCCCATTCTTGTTGTGCCATTAATGCCGGTACCGCTAAAAACGAAATAACGGTGGCCGCAATAGCTGCCATTTTTTTATTTAAGAATTTCTCTAACCAAATAGCAATTTGTAAAACGCCCAATCCAATCCAAATAGCAAAGGCATAGAAGGACCCTACATAAGCATAATCACGCTCACGTGGTTGTAAACTTTGTTGGTTCAAATAAATAACAATGGCAATACCTGTGAAAAAGAAAAGTAGTCCAGTGACTATAAAATCTTTTTTATTTTTTTGGTATTGAAAAATAAATCCAAGTATACCTAAAAGAAAAGGCAGCATAAATAAAGAATTATGCGCTTTATTATTATTCTTGATACTATCGGGTAATTTAGATTGGTCGCCAAAAATGAAATTATCAATAAAAGAAATACCTGTACTGAAATTACCATCTCTTACATTTCCAAAACCTTGTAAATCGTTTTGCTTGCCTGCAAAATTCCATAGAAAATAACGCAGGTACATAAAACCAAATTGGTAATTCGTGAAGTACTTGATATTATCTCTTAATGTAGGAGGCGTTCCGTCTTCCACTCCTGCAAAGGCTTTAAAGCTATCCATCTGACCTCTGTCATTGTCAGAGTCCCACATTCTTGGAAACAAGTGAGCCGATGGCGCAGAAGACCAATCTCTTTTAAAGTTTTTACCAGCAATCTCATAAGTAGTTTTTGCTTTCACATATTGATCTCCATTTTCTACATTCTCCACTTTATCGACATAGTCTGGTCCGAATAAAACAGGCCAGTCGCCGTATTGCTCTCTTCCTAAGTAACCCATTAAAGTAACAGGATTGTCTACATTATACATATCCACAGAAGGATCTGCGTTAGAACGCACCATGGTGGTTAAATAACTGGTATAGCCTAATAAGAAAAAGGTAGTACACCAGATACCTAATTTTAAAAAGTAAAACCCTTTTTTATTGGCATATCGAATACCTAGGGCTAAAATAACAGCTACTAAAACGAAGAAGAATATAAAACCAGAAAAGAAAGGTAGTCCCATTGAGTTCACAAAATTAACGTCAAAGGCACCCGCCCACTTAATGGTATATTGAATTAAAAATACTTGTACAAAACCTGTAATAATAACGCCAATTACAAAAGCGACTAAGCCACCCATTAAGCTTGGCTTGTATTGTCTGAAATAATACACCATTACAATGGCAGGAATAGTTAATAAGTTCAATAAATGCACCCCAATAGATACACCCATGATATAGAAAATAAAGATGATCCATTTGTCGGCACCAGGTTGATCGGACTTATGTTCCCATTTTAAAATAGCCCAAAAAACCAAGGCGGTGAAAAATGAACTAAGTGCATAAACTTCTCCCTCTACTGCACTATACCAAGCGGTATCACTAAAAGTATATCCCAAGGCACCTATTATACCAGCGCCCATAATTAAAATAATTTGTTGAGTAGTTAAGGCTACCTCTTTGCCTGTCTCCACCATTCTTTTGGCAAAATGCGTAATAGTCCAAAATAAAAATAGAACGGTAAAGCCACTTGCCAGCGCACTCATGGTATTAACTGCCTTTGCTGCTGTTAAAGGATTGTCTCCAAAAAAGATAATAAATACACGGCCTAATAATACAAACATGGGCGCTCCTGGAGGATGTGGAATTTGTAATTTATAGGCACTGCTAATAAACTCACCTGCGTCCCAAAAACTACCTGTTGCTTCAATGGTCATAACATAAACTGTACATGCAATTAAAGTGACGATCCAACCCGTCCAATTATTAATTTTCTTAAAGTCCATTTTGAGTGTTTTATTAGTTGCAAACTTAATTGAAACTAGCCAAAATGGGAAATTAATAGACCCATAATAGGGGCTTTAAGTATATTTTAAGATTTCCCCATTCCCCCTAGGTTTTTTATCTTTGAGCCCTCATGGATACAAATCGATCGGTCGCTTTTCATACTTTAGGCTGTAAACTGAATTTTTCAGAGACTTCCACCCTTTCTAGACAATTAGAGAAGGAAGGCTTCGAAAAAAAAGCATTTACAGAGAAGGCCGATATATATGTGATCAATACCTGTTCTGTTACAGAAAATGCAGATAAGGAATGTCGTCAGTTAGTGAGAAGAATTCAAAGACTGGCTCCAGAAAGTTTTGTAGTTATTACCGGTTGCTATGCACAATTAAAGCCTAAAGAAATTGCTGAAATTCCCGGCGTAGATTTAGTATTAGGCGCTTCAGAAAAATTTAACCTTGTTCCTCATTTAGCCAATTTAACAAAGGGCGATGCCACTAAAATTTGTAGTTGCGATATTGATACCGTTACCGATTTTAAAAGTTCTTATTCAGTCAATGATAGAACCCGTACTTTTTTAAAAGTACAAGATGGCTGTGATTACAGTTGTACTTTTTGCACCATACCTATGGCACGAGGTAAAAGTAGAAGTGACCGTATTGAAAATGTAGTAGCAGATGCACAAACACTTGCTAGCAAGGGTGTAAAAGAAATTGTATTAACAGGCATTAATTTAGGAGACTTTGGTAAAAGTGAAGAAGGTGGAAAAAAACATACAGAAAATTTCTTTGACTTACTGAAAGCCTTAGAGCAAGAAACAAATATGCCTAGGTACCGCATCTCCTCTATTGAGCCGAATTTACTCACCAATGAAATAATAGAATTTGTTGCAAAGAGTAAACGCATCATGCCTCATTTTCATATTCCATTACAAAGTGGGTCGGATGCTGTTTTGAAATTAATGCAAAGAAGATATACCCGCGATTTATACCAAGAAAGAGTGGACCTGATTAAAAAAATTATGCCCCATGCTTGTATTGGTGTAGATGTGATTGTGGGGTCACCCGGTGAAACAGAAGACTATTTTAAAGAAAGCCTTGAATTTATACATGCATTAGACATTGCTTATTTACATGTATTTACTTATTCAGAAAGAGCAGCTACAAAGGCCTTGACCATTAAGCCCATTGTACCTATGCAGGAGCGTCATGAAAGAAATAAAATACTTAGGAATTTATCTTATCAAAAACTACAATACTTTACCGAAAGCCAAAGAGGCGCTACTCGAAAAGTATTATTTGAGTCGCCTAAAGTAAATAAAGAAAACGAGGGCATGTTAATGTTAGAAGGCTTTACCGATAACTATATAAAAGTAGAAACACCGCATCGAGCCGAGTGGAGCAACCAAATTATTGATTGGAAATTATTGTAGAAAAATTATTGAAGCGAAACTTCGGATGCTTTAAACTCTACAATCATCATCATATTTATACTCTCCAATTTCACATACACCGATTTTTTACTCGTCTTCACTACCTCTCCCTTCTGTCCCATAAATAACCCTTGGTTAATTTCTACTTTAGTCTGTGGAGGTATATTCGCCATATCAACTATCTGAATGGTGGCATCCGATTGTCCTAAGTATTTACGAATAGCCTCAATTTCATTATCTCTTATAATGGCAGGTTTTCTAAGAAAGTATAAAAAATTAACCACTCCTATAGTAGATAAAATTTTTGCGTGGTCTTCTTTGCTGGCTTTGATAAAAACATAAGATCTAAACAAAGGCTCTTCAATAATTTTTTTACGATCAGACCATTGCCTTTCTCTTTTTTGAACAGGGCACCAGCTTTCAAAGCCATTTTTAGTTAATAAGCCGTCTACCTTTTTCTCCCACTTAGACTTTGTATATATTACATGCCATGTTTTTACATTGGCTGAAGCTTCTACTTTCATACTCCTCTATCCTTTTTTTGCTATTAAATTAGGTTTAGCAAACGCTGTTAATAATTTACTAGACTCATTTACTTGAATATCTTTAGCGACCATTTTCAACCAAGCCTGGTATCTATCTTGCTTTGTTTTATCTGGGTTATTATAAAACTTATCATAATCTGCTTTCAAAGCACTTACCGTCATAGGTGTCTTTAATTTCAATATGTTTTCATTTTGCTGAATAACATTTTGAATTTCTTTTTTATACTGTCTGTATTTATTAATCTCTAAAGTAACCGACTTGTCTACTTGGGCAGATACCCATTGTAAGTTTTTCTTAAAACGAATAGTGGCTGTATCGTTTTTGATTTTATTATTTGCTTTAGCAGCAATAGTAGCAATTTCATTTGAACTTGTCCAAGGAGAGAACTTAGCACGCTCCATTTCATCCCATGGTAAGGCAGATGGATTGTCTTTTTCACGGTATTTCAAAAACTCATAGTCATCAGGGAATACGACATCTGGCACTACTCCTTTTCTTTGTGTTGAACTGCCAGTCACTCTATAAAACTTTTGGAAGGTTAATTTCACCGCCCCATATTCAGTTTGAATACCCATCGCATCTAATGGTTTTCCGAAAGCCACATTTCTTTGCACAGTACCCTTTCCATAACTAGAAGTACTTCCTACAATTAAACCTCTTTTATAATCTTGTATAGCACCTGCAAAAATTTCACTTGCAGAGGCGCTAAATTCATTCACCATCACCACGAGTGGGCCATCGTATAAAATACCTGGTGTTTCATCAGATAATATTTGAGACCTTCCTTCTTTACTTCTAATTTGAACAATAGGTCCTTTATCAATAAACAAACCTGCCATTTGAACTACTTCGTATAAAGAACCACCTCCATTATATCTAACATCAATAATAATACCTTTTACTTTTTCTGCTTTTAATTTTTCTACCTCCTTCGCAATATCTTTTGAACATCTTGCGCCCTCTTCTCTTTCAAAGTCAGCATAAAAATCGGGTAGTAATATATAGCCAATTTTTTCATTCCCATTTTGAATAACAGCACTTCTTGCAAAACCTTCATCTAAAACAATTTTCTCTCTTATCAATACCACTACTTTAGTCGTACCATCTGGCTTTCTTACTGTTAACCTTACTTCAGAACCTAGGTCTCCTCTTATTAATTTTACCGCTTCTGTGGTTTCATATCCAGTCACATCTACCGGCTCTTCGGCGCCTTGTGCAATTTTTACAATGACGTCATTGACTACTATGAGCCCCGACTTCCAAGCAGCGCCGCCTGGCTGAACACTTGCAATCTTTACCCCATTATCATCCTGCGTTAACTGAGCACCAATACCATAAAAAGTGCCGCTCATTTGCTCAGTGAAAGATCTTTTTTCAATGGGTGCAAAATAATCGGTATGCGGATCCATTAAACTAGTAATGGAATTTAAAAACGATTCAAATCTTTTTTCTTTATCAAAAGTTTTTTCTAGAAGACTAAATCTTTTAATATAATTTTTCTTTATTGTCGCTCGGGCATCTGCTTCTAACTCCATATCTGTTTTCACTATGAAATTATCTTTGACTGTATCTTTTATTTTACTAGAATCGGCTACTGCTTTTTCTGCTTTCGTCTTTGCATGCTTTTCTCTATCTTCTAATAAACTAACATACCTATCCAATACTTTATACTTAATTGCATCATTCCATCTTTTCACTCTTTCTGCTTTATTAGCAGCATAATTCATTTTATCGGTATCCACCATTAAAGAATCATCTGTGGTAAAGTCGAATGGCTTATCAATGATAGATTCAAAAATGGCTTTAATTTCTTTAGCTCTTCTTTCATAAATAGCAGTTGCAGCAGGTTCAAATTGAATGGCTGCTCCATGAATTTCATCGTCAATAGTGGTAGCGAAAACTTTTAAAGAATCGACATCTGATTGAAGTAGAATATTTTTTTCAGGATCTAAGGTTTTTAAATAAGCATCAAAAACTTCTTTTGAAAATTTATCATCTATTACCCTTGGGCTATAATGCTCACTTTCTAATAAACGACCTATAGTAGATAATAGTTTCCTATGTCTAATTTCTGAAGTTTCTGAATTAGCAGTATTGAAGGTGTTAAAAGCGAAAAACAACCCTCCTACTAATACTAAAGTGGCAAAGAATTTCCACTTATTTTGTTTTACGTATGTCATAATATTGCGCATGAAGTATTTCAAAAATAGTATAAAATGCCTATCATAGGACTATAAATGAAATAAAGCCATCATTTTTGTGACAAATTTATAAAAACATGGAAAACTTCTTTCTTTGGTTCCTTATTTAACGTATTTTTGCGACCCTAAATGGAGGGCGTAGCTCAGTAGGTTAGAGCGACAGTTTGTGGATCTGTAGGTCGTGGGTTCGAGACCCATCGTTCTCCCCAAAACCTATCCTTTCCGAGCATTCGGGCGAAGGATAGGTTTTTTTATGTAAACCGGTTTTCTATGCAACTGCTTTTATTGCCTTTATTAGTGGCTGGCTTTGGCTGGCTTATTAGCTGGGGATTTATTAAAATCATTTTCTTTCCCCATCAAAGCTTTCGCTTGGCCGGCAGGCAATGGCAAAGTATTTTTTCAAAAAAGGCAGGTCAAATTTCAATTAGTCAATTATTACCTGAATTAAAACAGGGTGATAGCTTTCAAAAAATACTCCCTTTTATTGATGCCAAATTAGATGCGTTTTTTAAAGAAAGGCTGGTTCAAAAAATGCCTATTATTTCTATGTTTATTGGCGATAAAACAATTGCCCAACTAAAAGAAGTCTTCTTGGAAGAGCTAGCGCAAATTTTTCCTGCCCTTCTATCCGAATTTACGCAATCAACAGCAAATGCCTTTTTGTTGAACATTGAGACTAAATGGTCTAAAAAACTTGAAACATACTTGCTAAAAGCCACTCAAAAAATAAGAATTATCGCTTTTTTCTTAGGTTTAATTTGGGGGTTCATGATACAATTTATTTTAACTGTACTTTAAATTGCCGTTTATACATTCTAGCTGCCTTCCTTAGAGATTATGTTAGATATTTGCAACTTAAATAAACCCAGGGAACAAAAACGCATCCAAGTAGTATGAAAAATATATATATCCTTATTTCTTTGGTATTAATTCAAATGAGTGCCAAGGCACAAATCCCAGCAGCCGCTGCAGGCGCCAGAGCAGGAGGAGCTACTATGAATCAGGGGCATTTTTATGGTAAAATAGTGGATGAAAACAAAAAAGGAATCGAAGGCGTTACCCTACAAATTAAAGGAAGCAAATTTGACCCTATTACCAAAAAAACAACAGAAGCCATTTTAGGGACTATGTTAACAGCTGCTAATGGCGATTTTAGTTTTATAAACTTACCTGTGATGGGCAATTTCAAACTAAACATTTCAAGTATAGGTTATAAAAAATTAGTAAAAGAATTAAGCTTTGGCATTAAAATGGGAGGCGGACAAAGTATGCAAGCAATGATGGCCTTAGTGGATAAAGATTTAGGCAATATTAAATTAGAACAAGACGCTACTCAATTACAAAGTGTTACTGTAACAAGCTCTGCAAAGCCACAATTTGAAATGGGCATTGATAGAAAAATTTTCAATGTAGACAAAAACTTAGCTAGCACAGGTCAAACTGCGGTAGAAGTGATGAAAAACATTCCTAATTTAAATGTAGACATTGATGGTAATGTAACATTAAGAAATGCAACACCTACCTTATTAATTGACAATCGTCCTACTACATTAACATTGGATCAGATTCCTTCTGATATCATTGACAGAGTTGAAATCATTACCAATCCTTCCGCTAAATATGATGCGTCAGGTGGTAATGCTGGAATTTTGAATATTGTGTTGAAAAAGAATAAGAAGAACGGTTATAATGGAGGCCTTAGAACGGGTATAGATATGCGTGGCAGAATAACCGGAGGTGGCGACTTAAATTTAAGATCCAATAAAATTAACTTCTCAGCAAGCGGTAACCTTAGAAATAATAAATCTATCAGTACTATTGACAACTATAGAGATATACTTTTAACGCCGATACCAAATAGTATTAGTACTTATACAGACAATATTGGTTTAAGTGCCTTTTCTTTTTACAGAGCAGGATTTGATTATTTAATTGACAATAGAAATACCTTTTCATTATTTGGAAATATAGTGAAAGGAGATTTTGAAAACGCCTCTACTCAAACAATCGACTCCATTTTCAATGGCGTCAACAGAGATAATAATATAGCGCTTAATAATAATTCTATCTTTTCATTTTTAAATAAAGGAGCTCAAGCGAGCTTCAAACATTTATTTGCTGAAGCAGGTCACGATTTGAGTGCAGATTTTAATTATAATGAAAGTACGAACGACAACAACTCTTTAATCAATTCTACTATAATCAATCAAAGAACCATTGGATCTGGATACAATAAAAATTATACTTCTAATATTGATTATGAAAGATTATTAAAAAATGATGTCAAATTTGAAGCGGGTATTAGAGTGAATAATCGTAGCGAATTCAATGCAAGAGACCAATTTAGAAATGAAATATTAGTAAATAGTATTAGTAATCAACTAAAATACAATGAGCAAGTTTTAGCTGCCTACACCAACTTAGGTGGAAAGAAAGACAACCTTAGTTACCAACTTGGATTCAGGGTAGAAAATAGAGAGTACACGGTGAATGTATTAAACAAGCAAGGGCAGGATTCTTTAGAATCAAAAATTAAATTACCTATCTCATTATTCCCTAGTGCCTTTATTAGTTATAAATTAAGCGATAAAAATGATGTACAGCTTAATTACTCAAAGCGTATCAATGCACCCAATTCATTCCAATTGCAACCATTCGCAGATTATAGCGATCCATTAAATATCTCTGTAGGTAATCCAAAATTGAAACCTCAATTCACGCATTCTTTTGAGGCAGCCTATAACAGTGTATATAAAAAGGGATCGAATTTACTCGTAACGGCATATTATAAATACAGCACAGACTTAATCACCAACTATATTTATAAGGATATCAACCCTATTAATAACGATAGTGCTTTCTATAGCTCCTATATCAACGCCAATACCTCCAAAGTATTTGGTTTAGAAATTAGCAATAA
This sequence comes from uncultured Sediminibacterium sp., assembly GCA_937911175.1. Classification (GTDB taxonomy): domain Bacteria; phylum Bacteroidota; class Bacteroidia; order Chitinophagales; family Chitinophagaceae; genus Sediminibacterium. Next base: position 27,848 of record CALDSE010000018.1, on the reverse strand, counting down.
AACAGCCATTACTAAATGGTGGGATTTGAATTTAAGTTTTAACTTATTCAAATCAGAAATTAATTCAACCATTATTGGTCAAGATGTGAACAACAACTTAACGAGCTGGTTTAGTAAAATGAATAATAATTTTAAGCTTGTTCAAGGCTTGTCTTTACAATTTAGTGGACAATACCAAGCCAAGACAATTCTACCTCCAGGTGGTAATTCTGGTGGTGGCGGTGGCGGTAGAGGCGGTGGAGGATTTGGTGGTGGTGGCGGTTTTGGTGGACCACAGTCAACAGCGCAAGGATACAATTTGCCGAATTATGAATTTGACTTAGCCATTAGAAAAGACTGGACCTTGAAGGGTGGTAAAACTGCATCATTGACTTTCAGTGTTAGTGACGTATTTAAAACTAGAGTTATTCAGACCTACTCAGAAAGTTTATACTTTACACAAAATGTTACAAGAACAAGGGACCAACAGTTCTTTAGATTGAATTTCTCTTATCGATTCGGAAAATTTGATGTGAATTTATTAAAACGTAAGAGCAGTAAATCAGAAGATGGAGGCGGTATGGATAATATGCCTCCTCAATAAAAGTTTATTTCTGGGTTTTTCCTTCTAGCATGGGTACAAAAGAAAAAGCATCAAACTTTTCTTGCTTTACAGAGCCATCTCTTTTTTTAGTAAGCCTTAGCATTCTTTGCGCCCCATCCGATTCGTCTAAAGGAATAATCATTTTACCACTCACTTTTAATTGAGCCCATAATTTTTCTGGAATTTTGGGAGCAGCTGCAGTAATTAATATCTTATCAAAGGGCGCTAATAAGGGCAGGCCTTCAAATCCATCTCCAAAGAAAAATTGTATGTTAGCATACTGCTCTTTAAATAAATAAGTGGGCGTTTGATCAAACAATTGCTTCTGTCTTTCAATGGTAAATACCTGCGCACCCATAGCGGCAAGCACCGTAGTTTGATACATGCTCCCCGTGCCTATTTCAAGCACTTTCTCCCCTTTCTTAATTTGCAGTAACTGTGTTTGATAAGCCACCGTATAAGGTTGGGAAATGGTCTGGTCGGCGGCTATAGGGAAGGCGCGGTCTTCGTAGGCAATTTTATCAAAGGCCGAGTCTAAAAAATAATGTCTAGGTATAGAATGAATGGCTTTAAGTACCTGCTCATCAGTGATACCTTTCTCCTTTAAAATTTCTACTAATTTATTACGAAGTCCTTTATGCAAGTATGTGTCTACTAAATCTTCCCATTTTCTCATGCTATCAATTAATTTAATTGCATTGAAGAAATGATGGCCTTTATTTTATCTTGTAGCATTTGATAAGTAGTATCAAAACTAGCCTTGTCTTTTAATTTTGTATTCACACTAAAATAAAATTTTATTTTAGGTTCTGTACCACTAGGTCTTGCCGAAATTTTACTACCATTAGCGGTTATAAATTGCAAGACATTACTCTTAGGTAAATTAATTTTCCAGGTTTCTCCTGTTGCTAAATTTTTACCTACCTGTAATTCATAATCCAATAAGGTGGTCACTGCTTCTCCGTCAATCATAGTCGGTGGAGACTGTCTGTAGTCTTCCATCATTTTAGCAATGGCTGCCTGACCGTTCATTCCTTTTTTGGTAATGCTAATTAAGTTTTCATAATAAAAACCGTATTGTATATAAAGCTCAATGAGTTTATTAAACAAGTTGCTGCCTTTTGCTTTTTCATAAGCAGCCATTTCACATAAAATAGCTACTGCACTTACGGCGTCCTTGTCTCTAATTTGATCTCCAATCATTAAACCAAAACTTTCCTCTCCTCCAATAATATAATTTTCCTTGCCTTCTTTTTCTTTTACTAATTCTGCCACCCATTTAAAACCCGTTAATACATTGTAGCAGTTCACCTTGTTTTGCTTAGCCACTTCATTAATCATAGCGGTAGTCACAATAGTGGTAATGACCATATCATTGGGCTTGGCAATGCCTTTGGCTTTGCGCGCTTCCATCATATACGCAAAAGCTAACACGGCTGTTTGATTTCCATTCATTAGTACCCAGTCACCCTTATGGTTTTTAACACCCACGCCTACTCTATCTGCATCAGGGTCGGTACCTAAAATAATATCTGCATCTAATGCTTTGGCTTTTTGTAAACCAATACTCATGGTCTCCGTCTCCTCTGGATTAGGATAATGCACGGTAGGAAAATTACCATCAGGTATGGACTGCTCTTCTACTACATGCACATTGGTAAATCCATAAGCAGCTAACACTTTTGGCACTAAGGTTATACCTGTGCCATGGATAGGTGTGTAGACAATTTTTAAATCGTGTTGCTTAGCAATCACTTCTGGATACACACTTAATGTTTGAAGCATTTTTGTATAGGCATCATCCATAGAAGTTCCAATGAGTTCAATATTAGCAGCGCCGCCCTCCCATTTTACGTCATCAATAGACTCTATGGCTTCCACTTCTGTAATTACATTTTTATCATGCGGAGGCACTAACTGTCCGCCATCATTCCAATAAGCCTTGTACCCATTGTATTCTTTGGGATTATGAGAAGCGGTGCAAACTACGCCTGCTTTAGCCCCCAAGGTTCTAATAGCAAAGCTTAATTCAGGTGTAGGACGTAAGGCTTCAAATAAATATACTTTAATACCATTGGCAGCAAATACATCTGCCGTGGTTTCGGCAAAAAACCTTGCATTATTTCTAGAATCATGACCCACTACCACCGAAATTTTATCGTTAGGATATGTCTTATTTAAATAATTCGCAAAACCTTGGGTAGCCATACCAATGGTGTACTTATTAATTCTATTGGTACCTACTCCCATAATACCTCTTAAGCCACCCGTTCCAAATTCTAGATTTCTATAAAAACTATCGGCCAATTCATCGCGGGACTGAGACTGCATCAAGCTAATAGCATCCTTAGTAGCCTGGTCATAATTACCAGCTAACCATTGTTCAACTTTTTGGGCTATTGTCAGACTCATAATTCACTAATTAAAAAGCAATTTTAAGCAATAATTGCAAGTTATCCAATTAAGTAGGCATTTTAGATTTTTGGCTTTCAAAAATGGGTTAAATTTGCACTAATTTTGATAACTCAAATACCCTTATGGCTATTATAGCTCAAATCCTATTTATTATTCTTACTGCTACGGCACTCTATCTTTTTAGTAAGAATTTACTTCTTATTAGAAGAAATATTTTAATAGGTAAAGCAGGTTTTGTGAATGATCAAAAAGCAAGGCGCTGGAAAAATGTTTTTTTATTAGCCCTAGGACAAAAGAAAATGTTTAAAAAACCTATCGTAGCTATTTTACATTTAATTCTATATGTTGGTTTTATCATTATCAATATTGAGCTGCTTGAAATTATGGCAGATGGTATATTGGGCACTCACCGTATTTTTGAAAGCTATTTTGAAAAATTTGAACTAGCTTCTTTATACAATTTCATTATTAATAGTTTTGAGATATTGGCAGCCTTGGTGTTTGTAGCATGTATTATCTTTTTAGTGAGAAGAAATATGCTGAAACTAAAAAGGTTTATGAGTAATGACTTAGTAGGTTGGCCCCGTTCCGACGCTAATTATATTTTAATTGCTGAAATTATTTTAATGGGTTTATTTCTAACTATGAATGCAGCCGATACTGAAACTCATTTTATAATTTCCTCTAGCCTTCAACCTTTATTCAGTGGCATAAACGCTGATACGCTTTTTATTATTGAACATACGGCTTGGTGGTTACATATTATAGGTATTTATATTTTTATGAACTACCTACCTTATTCAAAACACTTACATATTATTTTAGCCTTCCCCAATACTTATTATGCGCCTCTAACACCCAAGGGCATGATGCATAATATGCCTGAAGTACAAAATGAAGTATTGTATGCCATGCAACCTGAACTAGCGCCCACTGGGGCCGCTGCTCCTGCAAGCTTTGGCGCCAAGGATGTAATGGACCTAAGTTCAAAAAATTTAATGGATGCGTATAGTTGCACCGAGTGTGGTCGTTGCACAGCAGCCTGCCCTGCCAATATAACGGGAAAATTATTAAGCCCTCGTAAAATTATGATGGCTACCAGAGACAGATTAGAAGCAGTAGGTAAAAATATAGACCTTCATAAAAACTTTGTGCCTGACAATAAATCTTTGTTACACGATTATATAACAGTGGAAGAATTAAGGGCATGTACTACTTGCAATGCCTGTGTAGAAGAATGTCCTATAAGCATATCTCCTTTAGATATTATTATGGAACTACGAAGGTCACTAGTGATGGAAGAAAGCAATGCGCCACAGGAATGGAATAGCATGTTTAGTAATATTGAAAATAATTTTGCACCTTGGAAATTTGCACCAGACGATAGAGATGCCTGGACAAAACAAGCATAAATAAGTAGCTATGAAAGTAAATACAATGGCTGAGATGATCGCAAGCGGACAAACCCCCGAAGTTTTATTTTGGGTAGGTTGTGCAGGTAGCTTTGATCAAAGAGCGCAGAAAATTACCAAGGCCTTCGCTACTATATTAGATAAAGCAGGTGTTAATTATGCTATACTTGGCAAGGAAGAAGCTTGTACAGGAGATCCTGCAAGAAGAGCCGGCAATGAATTTATGTTTCAAATGATGGCTTATCAAAACATACAAATTTTGAATGGCTATTCTATTAAAAAAATTGTGACTACTTGTCCGCACTGCTTTAATATCTTAAAAAATGAGTACCCTGTGCTAGGCGGTCATTATGAAGTCATTCATCATACCCAATTTTTACAAGAACTCATTGAACAAGGCAAGATTAAAATAACCGATAGCAATGAATGGAAAGGAAAGTCAATCACTTACCACGATAGTTGTTATTTAGGCAGGGCCAATGAAATTTATGAAGCTCCTAGAAAAGTATTAGAGAGTTTGGATATGGAACTAAGAGAAATGAAAAGATGTAAGTCCAAGGGTCTTTGTTGTGGCGCGGGTGGTGCACAAATGTTTAAAGAAGAAGAAAAAGGAGACAAAAGGGTGAATATGGAAAGAGCAGATGAAGCTATTGAAACCAAATCCGATTTTGTAGCAAGCGCTTGTCCTTTTTGCAATACTATGTTAACGGATGGTATTAAAAATAGAAACGAAGAAGTGAATACAGAAGTATTAGACATTGCCGAAATGATTGCAAAAGCAATACAATAGGATTCAATTGATTTTAAATAAATAAAAAAATGACTGTTGAATTAAAGACCATACTACCCGAAAATTTTAATCCATTATCAAAAACTTGGATTTATCAAAGTAATAGAACTTTTACTTTGCCAGAACTATTTCAAGCGGAAGAAATACTAGAAGTATTTACGGATAATTGGAAAAGCCATGGCGCGCCTGTTAAAGGCTTTGCCACTATATTATATGGTCAGTTCATTGTGATAATGGCGGACGAGTCGCAAACCGGCGTGGGTGGTTGCAGTACCGATAGTTCTGTGCATGTAATAAAGCAAATAGAACTAATGAACAGTGTACAAATGTTCAATCGTGAACTATTGGCATTTTGGGTAAAAGAAAAAGTACAAACAATTCCTCTTGCTCAAGTGGGCTATGCCCTAGAAAATGGCATATTAACAAAAGATACTTTATACTTTAATAATTTAGTAGCTAATAAAGCGGCTATGGAAAAAGACTGGCTGCAACCTATTTCCGAAAGTTGGTTGGCTAAGAAATACATAAAATAGTATTCCAAAGCTTGAAAAATATACCATACAAAAAAGCCTCCCATTCATAAGGAGGCTTTTTTATTAGAACTAAATCTTAAATTTTATTTAATAACTGCTTTAAGCGCTTTCACTAAATCATCCCCTCTTAAGTCTTTGCCAATAATGACGCCATTAGGATCAATTAAAAAACTTGCAGGAATACTTTGAATACCAAATTGAACTGCTACTTCATTATTCCAGTATTTTAAATCACTTACATGCGCCCATGCAAGGCCATCTTTTTTAATAGCTTCTAACCATCTTGGTTTATCTTGATCTAAAGACACACCTAGTACAGTGAAATTTTTATTCTTAAACGCGTTATACGTTTTAACTACATTCGGATTTTCTGCACGACAAGGGCCACACCAGCTAGCCCAAAAATCAACTAATACATATTTGCCTCTTAAAGAAGATAACTTTATAGGTTTACCATTCACATCATTTTGTGTGAATTCTGGAAGTACGGTACCCATTTTACCTACGCCCGAAGTTTGTAAAGTTTTCTCTATCACGTCTGCGAAAGTCCCTTTTTTAGCATCCCCTTCCAAAGCAGCATAATAGTCAGTTAAGGTTTCCTTTACAGCTGGGAATATATTTGCCATCTGAAACAAGAAAAAAGTGCTAACAGGAGACTGATTATTTACTTTACTTAAATTAACATACTCATCAATAATAGCTTTTGATTGTAATTCCGATTGCTTACCAATAGAATCTTTTTTAGTAGCATTTTTTTCTGCTTGTACTGCTCCTAAGCTACCAAAATAAGCAGACATCAAAGGATCCAATTTCTTCATATACGATTGGTATAAATCTTGGCTTGGAGAACCTTGGTATACTATTTCCTTAGATGCATTTATATCACCGTCCATAGTAAGCTTATCATTTCCAACAAATAAAGGGAACATTTCTTTAGTACCCTTAAAGGAGACAACATAAACACCTGTGGCTGCTAACGTTGTTTTTAATTCAAACTTACCTCCCACTACAGTTGCTGTAGCCACTTCTTTATTGGCCATGCCATCTAATAAGGTAACTACAGTTTGGTCTGGAACATTTTTCAGGCTCCCTTTAATTTCTAAAGACTGGGCCATTAAATTCATGCTGCAAAATGCAAGCATAGAAAGCACTACTAATTTCTTGATCATTGTATTTATATTAATGTATTGAAAGATTAATTTATTCAGTTAAGATATCAAAGATAAGCATTAAAATTTAGGGCTTATGCCTTTGGGCTAAAACTTTCACCACATCATCTAATTGATAACCTTTTGACTGTAAAAGAATTAAGTAGTGAAACAATAAATCGGCCGACTCATCTAAGAATAACTGCTCATTATTGTCCTTGGCCTCAATGACTAATTCCACAGCCTCTTCCCCTACTTTCTGCGCTATTTTATTAATACCCTTAGCAAATAAGCTAGCAACATAGGAGCTAGATGGATCTGCATTTTTTCTTTCCGCAATTATTTGTTCCAATTTATTTAAAAAAGCGATACTAGTATTATTGTCCTCTCCCCAGCAAGTATCAGTTCCCATATGACAAACAGGGCCTTCAGGAATTGCTTGTATTAATAAACTATCCTGATCACAGTCTTCCTTCATGCTTATATAATTCAAGAAATTACCACTCTCTTCTCCCTTTGTCCATAATCTATTTTTAGAACGGCTATAAAAGGTGACTTTACCAGAAGCAAGGGTCGCATCTACTGCTGCCTGATTCATAAAGCCCAACATTAAAACTGTTTTTGTTGCTGCATCTTGCACAATAGCTGGTACTAGACCATCTGCGTATTTTGTAAAATTGATATTCATAGTTATTAGTATAATTAGTTATTTATTATTTTCTTATTTGTTATTATTATCTTATTTATTCGTTATTATTATTTTATTTATTCTTCATTCTTATTATTAATCTTTTATAATTTTTATTTAAAACTTACTATTGAATTCTTCAATAGTTTATTAAATTCTTACCGCAATCCCTTTTTCGTTTAAATATTTTTTTAAATGGGGAATAGTAACTTCTTTGTAATGAAATATGCTGGCAGCCAATGCAGCATCGGCCTTGCCTTTAGTAAATACATCATAAAAATGAGCCTCATTGCCTCCACCACCCGATGCAATAATAGGCACAGGTAAACATGAAGATAAAGCAGCCGTAATATCTAAGGCAAAACCTTGTTTAGTACCATCATGATTCATAGAAGTTAATAAAATTTCTCCTACACCTAAATCCACTGCTTGTCTTGCCCAATCCATGGTTAGTGTATTGGTTTTTTCTCTGCCCCCCTTTAAATAAACATACCAATTGCCATCGGCTTCTAGTTTTGTATCAATGGCAAGCACCACGCACTGGCTTCCAAAATTTTTAGCAACGCGGTTGATTATATCGGGGTTTTGAAAAGCCGCTGTATTAATAGAAATTTTATCTGCTCCATTTTGTAATAGAATGCGCACATCCTCTTCTGATTGAATACCACCACCTACCGTAAAAGGAATATTTATTTTATGTGCAATTTTATTCACTAGCTCAGTTAAAGTTTTTCTTTTTTCTACAGTAGCAGTTATGTCAAGAAACACTAATTCGTCAGCACCCTCGCTTGCATAAAAAGCAGCTAGCTCCAGAGGGTCGCCCGCATCTCTGAGTTGTTCAAAGTTCACACCCTTCACCGTGCGGCCGTCTTTGATATCTAAACAAGGTATAATGCGTTTGGTTAACATGAGGTATTCGTTGAAAATGAAATGAATGAATGATTTAATTAAAACTGGCTAATTCCGAAATGGTAATTTTATTTTCATAAATGGCCTTACCTACTATAGCGGCAGCACATCCAATTTCTTCTAGCTCAATTAAATCATCTAAAGAACTTACTCCACCGCTGGCAATTAAATGTAAAGCAGGGAACTTTTCAATAATTTTTTGATAAAGCTCAATAGAAGGGCCTTGTAGTTTACCATCTTTTTTAATATCGGTACAAAAAATTTGTTTCACCCCTTTATCTATATAAGATTTCATAAAATCAAATACCGATATCTCTGTTTTTTCCATCCAGCCGCCAATAGCAATTTTTTCTTCAAAAACATCGGCGCCTAACATAAAAGTATTGGCCCCGAAGCGTGCAATCCACTCCTGAAATAATAATTCATTTTTCACTGCCAAACTTCCAATGGTAGCATAGGTGGCTCCTGTATCCAATACTGTTTTTAAAATGGCTTCCGTTTTAATACCGCCTCCAAAATCTATTTTGAGTTGTGTATTATTAGCAATTTTTTCTAAAACCTTCCAATTCACAACCTCTCCAGCCTTGGCGCCGTCTAAGTCTACCAAATGTAAACGCATTAAGCCAATACCTTCAAAAGCCTTTGCCACTTCTAATGGGTTTTCATTGTATATTTTCTTTTGAGCATAATCGCCCTCAGTAAGTCTTACACATTTGCCTTCAATAATATCTATAGCGGGTATAATTTGCATTTAATTATTTATTTTTATAGGGATAAAAAGTTTTGAATGATTTGCTCCCCCACTAGGGCCGATTTTTCTGGATGAAACTGTACTCCATAAAAATTATCTTTTTGTAAGCCACTGCTATACTCTTGAATATAATTTGTGGTGGCAATAGTATGCTGGCCTTTGGCTGCATAGTAGCCATGTACAAAATAGGTGAAACTATTTTCTGCAATGCCTTTAAATAAGGGAGTCTTCAATGCTCTAATAGTATTCCAACCTATCTGTGGTATTTTAATAGTAGGGTCTGGTGTTTCAAAATGTTTCACTTGCTCCTCGAAAATGCCTAAACAGTTAGTATTATTTTCGGTAGAATGGGTACACATTAATTGCATACCTAAGCAAATACCTAAAACCGGTTGCTTTAAATTTTTAATAAGCGTATCTAAATTTCTTTCTTTTAAATATTGCATAGCCGAACTCGCTTCGCCTACACCTGGAAAAATTACTTTATCCGCTGTTTGAATTTCCTCTAGAGCATCGGTGACCAGGGCAGATACCCCTATTCTCTCAAGCGCATAAAGCACCGATTGAATATTACCTGCATTGTATTTAATGATAACTGTTTTCATTTTTATGATTAAGCGCCTAAAACACTATTTAAAAATTGACTAGTAGTAGTTTCAATATCGCCCCCTTTAGTTAACTGCTGAATATAGGCAGAGCCTATGATGGCTCCTTGGGTATGCAGAGTAGCTGCATCAAAGGTAGCCTTGTCCTTAATGCCAAAACCAACAAGAATGGGGTTCTTCAACTGCATCGCTTGTAATTTTTGTAAATACTGGGCAACTACATTAAAATCCTTGTCCTTACCTGTGGTGGCAGAAGAACTTACTGCATATAAAAATCCATTACTTAAACTATCTAATTTTTTAATTCTATCTACGGGCGTTTCTGGAGTGACTAAGAAAATAAAATCTAAATTATTTTCTGTAATTATTTTTCCATAAGACTGTTCAAATTCAAACAAAGGCAAATCGGGTAAAATAAGTCCGTCCACGCCTACTTCTTTTGCTTTTTTACAAAAATTTTCAAAACCATATTGCAAAATAGGGTTCATATAGCCCATTAATATTACTGGAATAGAAATGCTTTTTCGCATATCCTTAATTTGATCAAATAAAACAGCAATATTCATTCCATTTGCTAAGGCTTTAATACTACTTACTTGTATCACTTCTCCATCGGCTAAGGGATCGCTATAGGGCATGCCTAATTCAATAATGTCTGCACCGTTTTTTTGCAAACTCCCCATTACTTTCATGGTACTATCTAATGAAGGGTAGCCTGCAGTGCAATACACATTTAAAACACGTTTCGATTTTTCTTTAAATACTAACTCTAATTTCGACATATTTTTATTTTATACTCTATAAATGTTCCATATAAGTGGCTAAATCTTTATCGCCTCTTCCACTCAAACAAACTACTACTACATCAGATGCTTTCAAATTCATTTTAGGTAAGACTGAAAAAGCATGTGCCGTTTCTAGTGCAGGAATAATGCCTTCAATTTTTGAAAGGTGAAAGGCAGACTCCAATGCTTCTTCATCGGTAGCACTTAAAAATATACCTCTTTTACTTTCATATAAAAAAGCATGCAAGGGACCAATACCCGGGTAATCCAAACCAGCAGAGATGCTATGTGGCTCGACTACCTGACCATCACTGGTTTGCATGACTATACTTTTAGATCCATGTAAAATACCTGGCGTTCCTAATTGAGTGGTAGCAGCACTTAAACCTGAATTTACTCCGTGACCAGCCGCTTCTACCGCCACTAAATTAACCGAAGGCTCATTTAAAAAATGATAAAAAGCACCTGCAGCATTACTTCCACCTCCCACACAGGCCACCACATGGGTAGGAAGTTCGTTGCCTGTTTTTTCTTTTAATTGTTTTCTAATCTCTTCACTAATTACACTTTGAAAACGGGCCACCATATCCGGATAAGGATGTGGACCGACCACACTACCAATAATATAATGTGTTTCATTGGGTTCGTTAATCCAAGCTCTAATGGCTTCATTGGTGGCGTCCTTTAAAGTTTTACTTCCACTTTTTGCAGGTATTACAGTAGCTCCTAACATTTTCATACGAGCCACATTGGGCGCCTGTCTTTCAATATCTTTTTCTCCCATATATATGACACATTCCATTCCTTTCAAGGCACATACAGTAGCCGTTGCCACACCATGTTGACCCGCACCTGTTTCAGCAATAATTTTTTTCTTGCCTAATCTTTGTGCTAATATTATTTGGCCTACGGTATTATTAATTTTATGTGCACCTGTATGACAGAGGTCTTCTCTTTTTAAATAAATAGTGGCGCCTATTTCTTTACTTAAGCGCTCTGCTAAAAAAAGTGGAGTAGGTCTTCCTACATAATCTTTTAAAAGATATTGAAACTCTGCTTGGAAAATAGGGTCTTGCATAATTTGCAAGTACTGTGTTTTCAAAGTTTCTACATTCCCATATAACATTTCAGGAATATAGGCTCCACCAAAGTCACCATAGTAACCTTCCATAGTGGGGTTTTGATAATTCTCGTCTACATTAAATAAATTCATTTATAAAAGTTTTAATTAATTCAATATTTTTATTTCCAGGGCTTGTTTCAAATTTACTATTCAAATCAACCGCCATTAAATCCTTGCCAGCATTGGCTGCTTTCAATACTTGTATACCATGTACATCATTAATACCAATGCCTCCACTTAAGAAAAAAGGTTTATTGAAACGCGTTTTTTTAATGATTTCCCAATTAAAATGCTGACCCGTTCCTCCATACAAGGCGCTATCGGTATCAAATAAATAATAACTAGCCACATTTTCATATAAAGCAAAATCGGGAATAGTTTTTGAAACCCTAAATACTTTAATCACCGGAAAGGCAGCTTGAATGGTAGCGCAGTAGGAAGCATCTTCATCTCCATGCAACTGAATCATATCAAGTCCTGCCTTGGTTGCTATATCAATTATATTTTCAGTAGTCTCATTTACAAATACACCTACTTTTTTAGTATTGGTAGGTTTAAAGGCTGCAATATCTTCCAAACTCAAACTAGATAGCGCATATCTTTTTGAACTTGGATAAAAAATAAATCCAATAAACTGCGCTCCCTGACTACTGATAGCCTCCGCTTGATTAATATTTGTTATACCACAAACTTTAAATTGCATCTTAGTTTGTTTTTATTGCTTTTGTAAATAATTCAAATGCCAATGCCGGATTTTCCTCTTTCATAAAATACTCCCCCATTAAAAAACCATCAAAGCCTTCTTTTTTTAATAACTGATAAGTCTCTACACTATATATACCACTTTCAGCAATACTTAATTTCTCTTTAGGTAGTTTATTTTTAAGTTCCAAAGAATGTTCAATATTCACTTCAAAAGATTTTAAACTTCTATTGTTAATACCTACTAAATCTACTTCATCACAGATATGCTCTAATTCAGTTTCGTCATGTAGTTCTAATAAAACCTCCAAACCTAATACTTTTGCCTTGGCCGCTAATAATTGAGTAGTAGCGGGTGTTAAACAAGAAGCAATTAATAATATCACCGAAGCGCCATATGCCTTTGCTTCTATAATTTGAAACTCATCAATGATAAATTCTTTTCTAAGCACCGGTATTTCATTTTGAATAGCAATAGATAAATCTTCTAAGCTACCGCCGAAAAATTCGGTATCGGTTAATACAGAAATACCCGCAGCCCCGAATTTATGATAAGCAGCTGTCACCTCTTTTACAGAAGCCTTATCATTTATAATTCCTTTAGAGGGAGACATTCTTTTAAATTCAGCAATAATGCCCGTAGTATGCTGTTTTTGTAAATTCGCTTTTAAAGAAAGGGCTTGCTTTGTAAATAAGGGCATAGCTTCTAGTTGCGTAATGTTAATTTCATTTTTACGCGCAGCTACTTCCTTCAACTTATGAGCAACGATGGTAGCTAATATATTCGTGCCTGTTATTTTACTACTCATTGTAAACTAATTAATTTTTCTAAACATTTATTGGCAGCCCCCGATTCTAAACTTGTAACAGCAGCTTGAAAAGCTAATTCATAGGTATCATACTTGCCTGTTACAAATAATGCCATGGCTGCATTAGACAATACCACTGCATTTTGAGACCAAGTACCCTTCCCTTGAATAATATTTTTAAATATAGCAGCTGCCTCTTCCACCGTCTTGCCCCCATGCAATTCTTGGCTAAAAACTTTTTTCTTGCCCAACTGATAAGGTGTCATTATATATTCACCCTTATTAGTGATAACCTTTGTATCGGTGGTTAAAGCAATTTCATCATAGCCATCTAAACTATGTATCAGGGTAAAATCTTTACCAATAGATTGTAGTACATAATTATATATTCTAGCCATCTCTAAATTATACACACCAATTAACTGATACTTTGGTTGAGCAGGATTTACAATAGGACCTAGCATATTAAAAAAGGTACGCACCCCTATATTTCTTCGAATGGGCCCCACTGTTTTTAATGCTGGATGAAATAAAGGCGCATGTAAAAAACAAATACCTGCTTCTTTTACTTCTTTAGCTAAAACTGCTTCTTCATTTTTAAAAGTATAGCCCAATTGCTCCATTACATTCGAAGCACCACTTACACTAGAAGCCCCATAGTTACCATGCTTCACTACTGTCTGCCCTGCACCGGCTACTATAAAACATGCTAAAGTGGATATATTAAATGTATCCTTGCCATCGCCACCTGTGCCCACTATATCTAAGGCATCGTCCACCCCTAAATTTACTTTCACTGCTAAAGAAAGTAAGGCATCTCTAAAACCCATTAACTCCTCAATCGTAATGCTACGCATTAAATAAACCGTCACAAAGGAAGTAATTTCATGATCGTTGTACCTGCCTTCAGAAATTTCCACTAGTACATCTCTGGCCTGCTCTCTAGTTAAGGTCTTATGCTCAAATAAATATTGTAATAATTTTTTCATTCTTATTTTTTTAACCAATTAGCTATAATTTTAGCGCCCAATGGTGTTAACACACTCTCTGGATGATATTGTACGCCTTTGATATCATAATTTTTATGTTCTAAAGACATAATAAACCCTTGGTCGTCTTTAGAAGTAATTGTTAATTCGGCTGGAAAGTTTTTTTCATCCACCACCCAGCTATGATAACGCCCTACACTAAATGAAGTAGGCATGCCTTCAAACAGATTTGATGCGGTTGTAATATGCACAGGTGTTGCCACACCATGATACACTTTACTTAGGTTGGTAAGTTGTCCTCCAAAATTTTCTCCAATGGCTTGCTGTCCTAAGCATACACCAAAAATAGATTTGCTAGCCGCGTATTCTTTGATAAGAGGTAGTAATAGGCCAGACTCAGAAGGCAGGCCTGGACCAGGTGATAATAATATTTTATCGAAAGCCTTTATATCCTCTAATGCAATTTCATTATTTCTATGCACTTCCAAAGAAGCCATGGGCGCTATCTCCCTTATCAACTGTACTAGGTTGTAGGTAAAGGAATCGTAATTATCAAAAACCAATATTTTCATTTTCACTTATTTCTATGTTCAATAATTCTATTTCTATATTCAAAAATTAAGCATGAATTTTTTCTGCTAATATAATAGCCGTTTTTAAGGCGTTCAATTTATTATTCACTTCCTGTAATTCATTTTCTGGCAAACTGGCAGCCACCACACCTGCACCTGCCTGATAAGTAAGTGTGTTTTGCTTACTTAAAAAAGTACGTATCATAATAGCTTGGTTACAAGAACCGTCAAAGCCTACAAAACCAATACAACCTCCATAATAAGAGCGCTTCGTAGGTTCAATGGCATCAATTAACTCCATAGCTTTAAACTTAGGCGCACCACTTAAAGTGCCGGCAGGAAAAGTTTTAGAAACTAATTGCAAAGGGTTGGCATCTTTTGCCACCAAACCTTCTACCTCACTTACTAAATGAATTACATGACTATAATAATGTACCTGTCGGTATTGTTTCACTTTTACTTCTGTACAAACGCGGCTTAAATCGTTTCTTGCTAAGTCCACTAGCATTACATGCTCCGCATTTTCTTTAGGATCGTCTAATAATTGCTGGGTCATTTCAGCATCCTTGGCTTCATCACCTGTTCTTTTAAAAGTGCCTGCAATAGGATGCACAATGGCCTTGCCATTTTTAATAATAATTTGCGCTTCAGGAGAAGAGCCCATTAATTTATAATCGCCGTAATCAAAGAAAAATAAATAAGGAGAGGGGTTAATATTTCTTAATGTGCGGTAAACATTAAACTCATCGCCTTGGAAACTTTGTTGGAACCTTCGACTTAATACAATTTGAAATACATCGCCACGCATACAATGTTGAATACCTTTTTTCACTGCTTCGCGGTACTGCTCATCCGTTAAATTAGAGCTTTCTTCTCCTTTGATAGAAAAAGGATACTGAGGAAGGTCTTTACTTTTAATATAAGACACTAATGCATTGTAATCGGATGCAATACCTGCAATTTTATTTTCACAAATAAATATTTCGTCTTTAAAATGATTAAACGCAATTACATATTGATATAAACGATAACGCATTAAAGGAATAATGGGCGCCCCTTCTTTAAATTGTATGGTATCAAAAAAAGGAATGGCATCATATGCGGTATACCCATATAATCCTTGTGCAAATGCAGCTTCATTTACGGCTCCTTTCATTTCATATTGTTGCATATAGGCCCAAATGCGATCCGGCGCATCGTGTACATTTTTAATAGTTTCTTTCTCTGGTTCTTGGTTAGGATATTTATATTCAATCTCATTTAAGGAAGAAATTTCAATACCCCCAATAGCATTCACTCCAATAAAAGAATAACTATTTTCAGCAGCATGAGAATCGGTGCTTTCTAATAAAATAGTATCCCTGTATCTATCTCTCAAACGAAGATAAATACCTACTGGTGTAAAGGTGTCTGCCAACATTTTGGTGACAGTGGTCTCAATTATCATTTTTTGCATTTTCCTGCGGTCATTCGTTAAAAAAACAAACCCCAACATTGCTGTTAGGGTTCATGTATAATTTGACAATATAGTTATGCCACTACAATACCCTATCGGATTTTGTATGCCACCACCATATGTTGTTTGTTTGTTTCATTCTGTTGCAAATCTAAGGCAATGTGCATTTCCCACCAAAAAAAACCTATAAAACCCCCTTGGTACTGGGTAGTTGGTTGCTATGAGGGTCGCGGTGAACAGCCATTTTAATGGCTTTAGCGAAGGCTTTAAAGATAGCTTCAATTTTATGGTGCTCATTCTCCCCTTGGCAGCTAATATTCAAATTGCATTTAGCAGCGTCGCTGAAGGATTTAAAGAAGTGGAAGAACATTTCTGTGGGCATTTCACCTACTTTTTCACGGCTAAATTTGGCGTCCCATACAATCCAATTTCTTCCTCCAAAATCTATTAATACTTTAGCTTCGGCTTCATCCATGGGAAGTGCAAAACCATAACGCTCCATCCCTCTTTTATCCGTTAAACCTTTTGCAAAGGCTTCGCCTAATGCCAAACCAATATCTTCAATGGTATGGTGTTCATCAATATGTAAATCGCCATCGCAATGAATATTCAAATCAATGGCGCCATGTCTTGCAATTTGCTCTAACATATGATCAAAAAATCCTAGGCCTGTATGAATATTGGCCTTACCTGTACCGTCTAAGTTTAAGGATACTTTAATTTTAGTCTCTTTCGTATTTCTTTCATGTTCTACTTGTCGAAGACCTAGTTTCAAAAAAGAATATATTTCATCCCAACTAGATGTTTCAAAAGCAATCGTATCTCTTAATGCTAATTCTTGTTCTGCACTAAGCACATGATTACCTGATTTTAAATAAATGGCTTTGCAACCTAAGTTTTTAGCAAGCGTAATGTCGGACCATCTATCTCCAATCACAAATGAATT
Organism: uncultured Sediminibacterium sp.; assembly: GCA_937911175.1. Taxonomy (GTDB): domain Bacteria; phylum Bacteroidota; class Bacteroidia; order Chitinophagales; family Chitinophagaceae; genus Sediminibacterium. Next base: position 10,632 of record CALDSE010000018.1, on the reverse strand, counting down.
TAAGATATTGAATGATTCATTTCCCATTAAATGTTTTACAAGTGCCGTTCCTGGCTTACGTGTAGGCAAATTGTCTTTTTCAAAACTGGAATCGATATGTATTTCATCAAATACAAAGCCCTCTTTAGCTAATGTATCTATCATTAATGCTTGAAAAGGCTCAAAATTTTCTTTAGGATAAGATGCAGTGCCTAAACCGTCTTGGTTCGTGACCATTACTTTATAATAGCCCAGTTCTGCCGCTATCTTATGTAAATTAGTAATAGCACCTTTTACAAAACGTGTTTTTTCAATACTATCAATTTGATAATCCGAATTGGGTTCTTCCAACACAACGCCGTCTCTATCTATAAACAAAATGGGTCTCATATATTTTTACTTCTTGGCTGCTTTATTTTTAAGCAGGGCTGCTTTTACTTGACTAGTCGTTACCACCCCTGCTTTATTGGACCAGCTTGTTCTGATATAGGTTAATACATCTGCAATGGCATCTTCTTTTAAATCCGGATTCGCAGCCATGGCATTATTATAATACATACCATCTAAGGCTACTCTTTCATCATAACCGTTTCTAATTATCTTCACTAGTCTTGCAATGTCTTTTCCATTCACATTGGTAGCGCCATCTAAAGGAGGATTCATATTCGGCACCCCACCTCCATCTGATTGATGACAAACTAAGCACCTGGTTTCATAAATTTTCTTACCATTGATTTTGTTCTGCGCATTTCCCCATTGGGCCAGAACTAAAAAGCAAAACAATAATATAAATTTAGCTACTCTATTTATGCCTCGATTTATTTTTCTATTCATTAAAGGATTCACCATACTTAATTAGCATTTATTTTTTCAAACTTCTTTTAAAAATATTTATTTAGAATAAGTAATTTTAAAAATGGCACCCTTGGTGTCATCACTTACATAAATAGAACCATCGGGACCTTGCGCTAAACCACAGGGTCTTGCCTTAGCCTTACTTGGATTTGCTATTTTAGCTCCGTTTTCTGTACCTGCAAATCCGTTGGCAAAAATTTCCCATTCACCAGTAGCCTTGCCATCTTTGAAAGGCACAAAGGCTACAAAAAATCCTTCTTGAGGAAGTGGGGCTCTATTCCATGAACCATGAAAACTAATGAATGCTCCGTTTTTATATTTTGCAGGAAATTGATTGCCTGTGTAAAATAATACAGCCATGGGTGCCATATGCGCAGGAAATGCAACAGCAGGATCTTTAAACTCACTAGATCCTTCTTTCTTGCTATCTCCACCATATTCAGGAGAAACTATTTTTTTATGTTGACTAGGATCATAATAAACATAGGGCCAGCCTGCGTTATCACCCTCTTTGATTTCATAAAAAGTTTCAGCAGGTAGTTCTGCATTTTGTGCATCGGTATATAAATTCGGATAAAAACTATTTAATTGATCACGGCCATGTTGTGCAACATATAACTGATTAGAACTTGTGTTCCAATCTAATCCAATTACATTTCGAAGACCAGTGCCATAACGCTTACCATCTTTATATGTTTGATTTTCTTTACTACCATCAAATTTCCAAATACCTCCAGCAGAATCTAAAATTGGGCAAGGCATCATTCCTTGTGAACCTGGCATTCTATCTTTTTCTTGACAAGCATTAGAATAAGCACCTATGTTAACATAAATATTATTAGCCATATCAAATGTGATTGACTTTGAATTATGTTGTCTTCTATCAATTAACCCACTAACAATGGTTACAGGGGCCAGCGGATTAACCACTTCATCTTTGCTATTTAATTCATATTTAAAAATGGCTTCATTAGAACTAGCATATAAACTATTTCCTTTTACAAAAATTCCAGTACCACCATATTTAGCCCAACCATTAATTTTATCGGCTACGCCATCGTTATTGGCATCTTCTAATCTTACAATTGAATTACCTTCTTTATTTGGGTTATTTAATTTTGCAAAAACAACGCCCGACTTTGTTATGGCTATATGTCTTGCACCTCCAATATTATTGGCATATAAATTAGCTTTAAATCCTTCAGGTAATTTTAAACCTGCATTTTCTTGCGCCAAAACAGGCAGTGAAAAAGCTAAAAAAGCAACACTTAAAAATTGAGTCATTTTTTTCATAATAGGTACTATTTTATTTAAAATAAGTTGAGTGTGTAATTTAATAAAATTAACTTAAACGGAGGCATTGGGGAATGTTATTTCTATCCACTGAGCCATCGCATCTACCAATTCTGTGTTTTCTTGCTCATTGCCTACTGTAATTCTTAAACTATCGGCACAATTTTCTAGACTAGACCTATCTCTTACCACAATACCCTTGGTTAATAAGAACTCATACAAGCTTCTTGCATTGGGTATTTTGACCAATAAAAAATTAGTATCTGAAGGGTATACCTTTTCTACATAAGGCATGCTTTCTATTACTGCTGCTAAAGCATTACGCATGTCAACTAAATGCATGATCATATCATTTACCTGACCAACTTCCTCTAATGCCGTTAAAGCCAATTCCTGTGTAACAATACTAATATTGTAAGGTGGCTTTACTTTATTCATATAACCAATAATGTCTTTGCTTGCAAAGGCCATACCTAATCTTATACCAGCAAGTCCCCATGCTTTACTTAATGTTTGAAGTACCACTAAATTTGGATAATCAATTAAAGACTGCGCAAAAGATTTTTGTTTAGAAAAATTAATATAGGCTTCGTCCACCACTACTATTCCATTGAAATGATTCAAGATAGTTTCAATATCAATCCTATCTAAAGAATTACCTGTGGGATTATTGGGTGAACAAATCCAAATAATTTTAGTGTTTTCATTGACCAACTGTTCTATATGCGCTACATTTAATTGATAATTCTCAAGTAAGGGCGCCAATTTAATTTCAATATTGTTAATATTCGCACCCACTTCATACATAGGATAGGTGGGAGGACAAATAATTATATTGTCTTTGCCAGGAATACAGAAAGTACGATATAAATTATCGATACACTCATCACTGCCATTACCTATAAATATTTGTGAAGCTTCTATTTGTTTAATGAAGGCTAATTTTTCTTTTAACTTTTTTTGATAAGGGTCGGGATAACGATTATACCATTTTGTTAAAGGAGATCCCAAACTGTTTTCGTTCGCATCTAATAATATATTGGCTTCTCCAGTATATTCTTCTTTAGCAGATGAATAGGCTTTTAATATTTCAATATTGGGTCTTACTATTTTTTTGATATCAAATTGCATAGCCTTACATTTTAGATTTTATCCATTCCACTCTTAATTCCACTGCTTTGCTATGCGCTTGCAAACCTTCTGCTGTAGCCATTTCTATTACAGTAGGTGCAATATTTTCTAGTCCTCTTTCTGTTAATTGCTGAAAGGTAATTTTCTTCACAAAGCTATCCATACTCACTCCACTATAAGCTTTCGCAAAACCATTGGTAGGTAGTGTATGATTGGTTCCACTTGCATAATCGCCCACCGATTCTGGAGAAAAATTACCAATAAAAATAGAACCCGCATTAACAATTTTTTCAGCTATTTGTGCTGCATTATTTATAGATAAAATTAAATGTTCGGGTGCATATTCATTCATCATTGCAATCGCCTCTTCTGTATTTTCAATTACAATGGCTTTAGAATGAGCCAAGGCCTTAGTGGCTATTTCTTTTCTAGGTAGTAATACTAATTGCATATCCAATTCTTTTTGAACCTGCTCCACTATCTCTATACTATTTGCAATAAGAATTACTTGACTATCGGCACCATGTTCGGCTTGTGATAATAAGTCGGCAGCCACAAAGGAAGCGATACTTGTTTCATCTGCGTAAACACATACTTCACTAGGACCTGCTGGCATATCAATGGCCACGCCTTCTTGTTGTATCATTTGTTTAGCGGCCGTCACATATTGATTTCCTGGACCAAATATTTTATACACTTTGGGTACCGAAGCGGTACCATAAGCAAGCGCCCCAATAGCTTGTACACCACCTATTGTAAAAATGGCAGTTACACCCACTAAAGAAGCTGCATAAATAATGGCTGGGTCAATTTCTCCTTTTTCATTCGGAGGCGTACATAAAATAATTTCTTTGCAGCCTGCTAATTGTGCAGGAATGCCCAACATAAGTACTGTTGAAAATAAAGGAGCAGAACCACCAGGAATATAAATACCTACTTTTTCAATACCCACCGACTTTCTCCAGCACCAAACACCAGGCATGGTTTCAATTCTTTCTTCTTTTTGTATTTGTCCCTGATGAAAAACTTCAATGTTTACTTTCGCTAATTGAATAGCCGTTTTTAAACTAGGAGTTAAAGCTTTTTCAGCAGCCTCTATTTTTTCAGCACTCAGTTTAAAATTACTTACTGCTACTTTATCAAAAGCTAGGGTATATTCTTTTACAGCGGCGTCTCCCCTTTGCTTCACGGCCAATAATATTTCTCTCACCTTAACCTCTAAGGGAGCTGCATCGAATTGAGGTCGCGCTAAGATACTTGGCCAGTCTTTTTTTGCAGGCTCTTTAAATACTTGAATCATTATAATATCATTTTTTCAATAGGCACCACCAATATTCCTTCAGCACCTGCTAATTTTAACTGTTCAATAATTTCCCAAAAATCACTTTCATCAATGACACTATGCACACTGCTCCAACCCGGTGTAGCCAAGGCCACCACTGTAGGACTTTTCATACCTGGTAATAAAGAAATTATTTTTTCTAATTTATCATTCGGTGCATTTAATAAAACATATTTATTACGCTTTGCTTTTTTTACCGATTCAATTCTGAATAATAATTTTTGTAAAATAGCCTCCGCTTCAGGCGCCAACGCCTTTCTTTTAATAAGAACGGCTTGAGAGTCTAAAATAGTTTCTGCTTCTTTTAAGCCATTCATAAATAAAGTAGAACCACTGCTTACTAAATCACAAATAATATCGGCAAGGCCAATGCCTGGCGCAATTTCCACACTGCCACTAATTTCATGTATCTCTGCTTTAATACCATGCTTGTCTAAATAACCTTGCACAAGTACTGGATAACTTGTAGCAATTTTTTTACCCGATAAATAACTAGGCCCTGTAAAATTTTCGTTTTTTCGAACCGCAAAACTAAGTCTGCATTTTCCAAAACCTAAACTATAGGCCACTTCTACTTTTTTAGCTTTTTCATACACTACATTCTCTCCCACGAATCCAATATCGGCTACACCGTCTTCCACGTATTGAGGAATATCATCATCTCTTAAAAAAAATAACTCAATGGGGAAATTAGTCGCTTCCGCTTTTAGCTTATTGACGCCATTACCAATATCAATGCCTGCTTCTTTTAATAAACGCATTGAATCGTCGTGCAAACGACCCGACTTCTGTATGGCTAATTTTAAACGCATATTATTTATATTATATATTTTACTTGACTGACTACAAACTAAAAGGGCTTACTTGTTAGTAAGCCCTTTGGTTAAATATAGTTACATACCTACACCCATAGCCTACCCATTGGATAGCAAATGCAAATGATGTGTATGATTGTTTAATGTCATGGCGCAAATTTACGACCCTTTTAGAAATTCCCCAACAAAAAAGAAATATTTTGACTAATTTGCTAGCACAAATTTCAATAATTCACTATTAACAATTGTTTTTATGCGTATTCTACCCCTAACTATGGTTTTAACGGTTCTTTCTTTGTCTTTTTGTGCACAGAAAGAAGCGCCGGCGCCGGCTCCTGCTCCTGTAGTAGTGACCCCTATTACCCCCACTCCTACACCTACTACCCCAACTGATACCGCTAAAAAATTAGTATGGTCGGATGAGTTTGATAAAGGAAGTTTGCCAGATACGACCAAATGGAAATATAATATAGGTACTGGTTCAAATGGCTGGGGTAATAATGAATCACAATACTATACCAGGGATTCTACCAATGCAAGAATTGAAAATGGCAACTTAATTATAGAAGCTAGAAAGGAAAGCAGAGGTGGTAAAAATTATACTTCTGCAAGATTACTAACCCAAGGCAAAGCCTCTTGGACTTATGGACGATTTGAAATAAGAGCAAAGCTTCCTAAAGGCGTTGGCTCTTGGCCTGCCATTTGGATGCTGGGTGATAATATTGAAGGACCAGGTGCTGTGGGTTGGCCTGCTTGTGGAGAAATTGATATCATGGAACACACAGGCAAGGATTTAGGTCTTGTTCATTTTTCAGCGCATTCTAAATTACTCAACTGGACCCTAGGTACTCAAAAAACATATAAAACCAATGTTGAAAACGTAACCGATGTCTTTCATGTTTATAGTATTGATTGGACCAAGGACATGATTAAGTTTTATATAGATGGTGTATTGTATTACAATGTAGGTAACGATGGAAGAGGCGTAGATGCTTACCCGTTTATGGCTCCTGAATTTTTACTTTTAAATGTAGCGGTAGGTGGTAATTTTGCTGGCAACACTATTGATGATACTATTTTCCCTTGTAGAATGGTAGTGGATTATGTCAGAGTCTACCAATAAATTAAAAAAATAAAAATATGTTTCAGACTACACCATTTTTTTTAGTGGCTCGTTGTAAAAAACTTGTTTTTGTTTTTATTTTTTTAACTACTTCGATTGTCTCATTTGCACAAAACCTTGCACCGGCTCCTAGTTTATTAACTCCTAACTTATTAGTAGGTACTTATACTAAAAATGGAAGCAAGGGTATTTATGTATTATCATTTGATACAGCTACAGGTAAGGCTACTGAAATAAGTCATACTGAAACTGCATCTAATCCTTCTTTTTTAACCATTTCAAAAGACCATGGGCAAGTATACGCTACGAATGAAGATAGTGATGGCAAAATTAGCGCCTATTCATTTGTAGATAATAAATTGAATTTGATACAAGAGAAAACATCAAAGGGTGCGCATCCTTGCTACATTGCATTAAGCCCCGACCAATCCAATTTATTCGTTGCCAACTATAGTGGAGGCAGTATTACAAGCTACCACCGCTTCGCCGATGGCCGTCTGTCTAACCCACAACAATTTATTCAACACGAAGGGAAAAGTGTAAATGAAGCAAGGCAAGAAAAAGCACATGTACATGGTATATTCTTTTCACCAGATGGAAAATATGTATTAACTCCTGATTTAGGCAAGGATGAAATTTCTATTTATCCTTATCAAACAAAAAACGGACCTCCCCTTTTAACACAGAAAGCAAGTAGTATACAATCAAGTCCTGGAGCAGGGCCTAGACATTTATGTTTTTCAAGCAATGGAAAATATCTCTATGTTATTGAAGAGCTCACAGGAAGTATTAGCGTCTACCGTTTTTATAAAGGAATAGCTAGCTTCTTACAAAAAGTAGTTACACATCCGAAAACTTTTAAAGGAGTAGCTGCCAGTGCTGATATTCATTTATCACCTGATGGACTTTATTTATATGCAAGTAATAGAGGTAATGAAAACAATATCGTTTCATTTAAAGTACTGCCCAATGGAAAATTGGAAGAGAAAACGATTCAATATACTAGTACGGAAGGAAAAGCACCCCGCAATTTTACCATTAGCAAAGACGGTAATTGGTTATTAGTTGCTAATCAAGATTCAAATAATATTATAGCTTTCAGAAGAAATATTCAAACAGGCGCCTTAACATCCACGGGTGTGTCCATTAAATTATCGATGCCGGTTTGTTTGTTGTTCTACTAATTGGGCCCAAAAGATTTAATTAAATAAGCATCATTAATGCTGCTCAAACCATACAGGTTTATCGGCCTGCCCATCTGCATTATAATTAATAAATAATTCTTCACCTTGCTTAATATCTCTATTAGTGATGATGGACATAGTTTCAAATTCAATATCCATATCGTATCTGCAATTGGCTTTAATAGCATGATTATATATCGACACATATCCTAAAGCTACAGCCGCACTTTTATCATCTTCCCCCCATTCAAAAATATAATCATATAATAATGTTTCTTCCAATTTAATTCGCTGTGTGGGATCAAATACAATAACAGGCGCTATTTCAATGGTAGTACCCATCGCAATAGCTTCGGTCGTAAATACACCACGACCCCTACTAGGAGATGGCGCAATGGTTAGAAATGGTAGAATCATAGTATAAATATAGGGCATACTTTAGTATTTTTCTTAACTTGCACCCATGTCAGTTGAATTAGAAACACCAGAAATTAATTTATCCGAAGTTTTCTTGGACATTTTGTCCAAGGGCGACATGCATCTATTAAAAGAATTTCTAGATGAACAAAATATTAGCGACGTAGTGGAACTGGTGAATGAGTTCCCCGAAAACGAGGCTACTATTGTTGACAACATGACTGTGCACAGAGCTGTAAGTGTATTTAAGATACTTGATATTAATCAGCAAAAAGATATCATTAAAGAATTACCTGCACGTAAAACAGCTAAAATCTTAAATGAACTTCCTCCCGATGACCGTACCGACTTTTTAGAAGAATTACCTAAGGCGGCCATTCGCGATTTAATAAAATTACTTGACCCAGAAGAAAGAAAAATTACTTTATCTCTATTAGGGTATCCTGAGGATAGTGTGGGTCGTTTGATGACGCCCGATTATGTGTATGTATACCCGCATTATACAGTGGCCCAAGTTTTAGACAACATACGTAAGTATGGTAAGAATTCTGAAACCATTGACGTTATATATATTATTGATGAAAAAGGGGGTTTAATTGATGATATCAGAATTAGAGATTTATTATTAGCAAAACCCGATGATATTATTTCAGATATTATTGATGGCCGTTTTGTTGCCTTAAATGTATACGACGATCAGGAACATGCCAGTCAGGTTTTTAAAATGAATAACCGCACTGCTATTCCTGTTGTGGATGACAACGATGTTTTATTAGGAATTGTAACCATTGATGATATCTTATGGGTAACAAATGAAGAGTTTAGCGAGGATATGCAAAAAATGGGAGGTATGGAAGCATTGAATGAACCTTATTTGGACATTTCAATATTTAAACTCTTCAAAAAAAGAATTACTTGGTTGGTTGTTTTATTTATTGGGGAATTATTCACCGCTACTGCCATGGGTTATTTTGAAGACGAGTTGGCAAAAGTATTAGTACTAGCAAGTTTTATTCCATTGATTTTATCGACAGGTGGTAATTCTGGATCACAATCGTCTACGCTCATTATTCAAGCAATGGCCGTTGGCGAAATTACCATTGCCGATTGGTGGAAAATATTAAGAAGAGAAATTATTGGGGGGTTTTTATTAGGTATTTTATTAGGTATACTTGGATTTTTTAGAGTGGCTGTATGGCATATGATCGCTCCAGGTTTTTATGGTCTTCATTGGTTTTTAATTGGAATAACCATTGGCTTCACCATTTTAGGCGTGGTTATTTTGGGAACCATTACAGGATCTATGTTACCCATTGTGCTGAAAAGATTAGGTGCTGACCCTGCTGTATCTTCTGCACCTTTCGTTGCTACTTTAGTGGACGTAACTGCCATACTTATTTATTTTAGCCTGGCTTACTTTTTCTTACAAGGCACTTTACTTTAATTATTTTTTTTACTAAGCTTTTAGCTGAGCTGCTAAAGTCTGCTTTAATGAAGCATTCCACTCTTCCTTTAATATACTAAGTACAATGGAGTCTCTTCTTTTTCCTGTGGGCATGGGTAAATGATTTCTTAATACACCTTCCACTGTACAGCCAATTTTTTGCATAGCAGCAATACTTCTTTTATTATTATTGTCTGCCCTAAACTCTACTCTTTCAAAACCCATTTGATCAAAGGCAAATTCCAACAATAAATATTTACAATTTTCATTTAATTTGGTTCCCCAACATTTTTTACCATACCAGGTATACCCAATTTGTATAGATTGAAAGGCTAATTGAATATCATAAAATCGAGTGCAGCCCACATATTCATTCAATAATTTATCAAATACAATAAATGCATAGGATGTTTTGTTTTCTCTTGCCTCAATGGCAGCTTGAATGTATTGTTCTAAGTCGGCGCTATTGTCAATAGCTACTAATGAATACTTCCATAAATCGGGCTCCTCGTTCACATAATGTGCTAATAAGGCGCCGTCAGAAAGCTGAACGGGCCTTAATAATACACGTTCATTTTCTAAAATAATATCGGACTCAAAGTCAAAAGATTTCAAAGCTAACATCCATTCAATATTTAAAGTCTAATTTCGCATAAATTTTGAATAATTAGCTAAATAAATAATATATGTGTGGCATAGTAGGATATATTGGTAAAAGTGAGGCATACCCTATCGTTATCAAAGGTTTAAGACGCTTAGAATACCGTGGTTATGACAGTACTGGTGTGGCCATTATACAAGACGGGAAATTACAGGTACATAAGAAAAAAGGAAAGGTGGCTGAATTAGAGGAAGCAGTGCTAGGCAAGAATTTGCATTCACATATTGCCATTGGACATACGCGTTGGGCTACACACGGAGAACCTTCCGATCGTAATGCGCATCCCCATTTATCGAATAACGGACGCTTGGCCATGCTACATAATGGCATTATTGAAAACTATGCGCCTATTAAAAAAGAATTGCTATCAAAGGGCTATACATTTAAA
>CALDSE010000017.1 GCA_937911175.1 uncultured Sediminibacterium sp. | reverse complement strand
TCTTCTAAATACATTCTTTGTCCTTTCCAAGTAGAATAACGAACATAGTATAATGCCATACCCACCACTACACCACTTACCTCTGCTACAAAGGCCCACCAGACTGGTTTTGGACCAAATCCGCTTTCTTCAAAATGTGATAGGGTAACAGTTACTTCATCGGGCGCTTTTTCGTAAACAGCTAATTCTTGAATAAGCTCTAATAATCTAGCACAATCTTTTTTTTCGGCGCGGCGTATGATAATCTCCATCAGAGGAATTGATTAGTTATAAGAATTAAGTATTTATTAAATTTTAGAAAGGGCTTGTGCTAGGTCGGCTTCTAAGTCTTCGTAGTTTTCTATTCCTACACTCATTCTTATTAAACCATCGCTAATGCCATATTTAATTCTTTCTTCTCTTGGTATACCAAAATGCGTCATGCTAGCAGGATGTGAAACCAAGGTATCCACTGTGCCTAATGAAACGGCGCGTGTACATACTTCTAAAGCATCTAAAAATTTCTTACCTGCTTCAATCCCGCCTTTTAATTCAAAACTTATTAAGGGCGCATGCTGTTTCATTTGCTTGGAAGCAATGGCATGATTGGGATGGGTTGTTAATCCAGTATAATTTACTTTTTCAATAGCTGCATGCTTATCTAAAAATTGAGCCACTTTAGCTGCATTGCTGCAATGTCTTTCCATTCTTATTTCTAAAGTTTTCATGCCTTGTATTAATAAGTAAGAGTCAAATGCATTGCTATTGCCTCCTAATAATACATGCCATTTCCAAACCTTAGTATTCATAAACTCCAGGTCTTTTCCTAATAAAACTCCATTTAAAGCCGAGCCATGTCCGTTTAAAAATTTAGTGGCGGAATGAAAAACAAAATCGGCGCCTAGGGCAAAGGGTTGTTGTAAATAAGGAGTAGCCACTGTATTGTCTACAGAAACCTTAACGCCATGTGCATGTGCTATTTTACAAATGCTTTCAATATCAACACACTGTAAGGTAGGATTAGCAGGGGTTTCCAAATGAATTAACTTGACACCCTTGTTTGCTTCTAAAGTTTGTTTTAATAAAGCACTATCTCTTACATCAATTAAAATTGTTTTAATACCTGCCTCAGTTAATAACTTTTGCATTAATTCTTGTGTACCTCCGTATAATGAGAAATGAGAAATGAGTGTATCGCCTGCACTTAAATTACTTAAAAATAAAGTACTCATAGCGGCCTGGCCACTTGAATGTAATAATGCTTTTAATTGAAGAGGCTCGCCTTTTTCATTGGTTAATCCGTGTGCTTCTAATGCTTCTAATGTTTGTTCTGCTGCAGCAAAAGTGGGGTTGCCCCATCTTGTATACAATTTTGTTTTATCTGTTCCTTTAAATCGCTCCATACCTTCTTGCGCAGTATCAAAAGTAAAAGTAGAAGTGGCATATATAGGAGTGGTATGCGAAGAATTATTATTTTCTTTAGCTGCTGTATGCAATGTTAGAGTGCTAATACCTTTAAACTTTTTATTTTTCATATTCTCTTTTTTAACTCTTTTAAATATACATTAATAAGCCCATTTTATCCAGCTTGCCCCCCAAGTAAAACCACCACCAAAAGCAGCCAAAATTAAATTATCTCCTTTGTTTAGTTGTTTCTCCCAATCCCATAAACATAAGGGAATGGTTGCGGCTGTTGTGTTTCCGTACTTTTGAATATTAATCATTACTTTTTCCATAGTAAGGCCCATTCTATTGGCGGTGGCATCAATAATACGTAAGTTAGCCTGATGCGGCACTAGCCATGCAATATCGTCTCCCGTTAATTTATGTTTTTCCATTAGCTCAGCACTTACATCGGCCATGCCTTTTACTGCAAACTTGAATACAGGTTGTCCGTCTTGAAATGCAAAATGTTCTTTAGCCATCACTGTTTCAAAACTGGCTGGTTTTAAACTACCACCTGCTTTTAAGTTTAAATATTTTGCACCACTTCCATCGCTTTTCAAAATAGCATCTTGAAAACCTAAGCCATCGGTACTTGGTTCTAATAAAACTGCACCAGCGCCATCACCAAATAAAATACAAGTGGCTCTATCCGTATAATCAATAATAGAACTCATTTTATCTACACCTACTACAATTACTTTTTTATACCTGCCTGTTTCAATAAAACTAGCACCAGTAGTGAGTGCAAATAAAAATCCACTGCAAGCCGCACCTAAATCAAAACCGAATGCATTTTTAGCACCCACTTTATCACCTATTAAATTAGCGGTAGAAGGAAAGGGCATATCGGGCGTTACTGTTGCACAAATAATACAGTCAATTTCTAAGGGGTCAATATTTTTCTTTCGAATAATGTCTAGTATTGCTTCTGTTCCCATATCAGAACTCGCCTTGCCTGGTTCGCGCAGAATTCTTCTTTCAGAAATACCTGTTCTAGATTTGATCCATTCGTCGTTGGTGTCTACCATTTTTTCAAGGTCAAAATTGGTCAGTTTAGTTTCTGGAACATATCCTCCAACAGCAGTTATGGCGGCTCTTAAAGTAGTCGTCATGGAATATCATTTAGTTTAGCTTACAAATATCTGATTTTTTGGTTAAGAATTGGTTCAAATACCCATTTTTCGTTGCTTATTTGTTAATTTTGAACGTATTATGATAGCATTTCTACAAGGCCAATTTGTTCAAGTTACACCCGCCAAACTTATCGTCGATGTGGGGGGCGTTGGGTATGAAGTAAATATAAGTTTACATACCTATGAAGCCATTTCAAAAAAGGAAAAAGGCATGCTGCATACATACTTACATATTACTGAAAATGCACAAGTGCTTTTTGGTTTTCACGAACAGCAAGAAAAGGAATTATTTCTTCAATTAATTAGTGTTTCAGGTGTGGGAGCAAGTACGGCAAGAATGATGTTGTCTGGTATGCGCCCCGATGAAATTGTTAGAGCCATTGTGCAAGGCGAAGCAAGACAATTAGAACAAATTAAAGGTATTGGAAAAAAATCGGCAGAAAGATTAGTACTTGAATTAAGAGACAAACTTTCGAAAATGAATGTGGCCAATAATCCGAATGGAGGTTTTGCTTTAACCAATAAGAATACGCCTCATCAAGATGCAGTGCAAGCCTTGGTTTCTTTAGGTATCCAAAAAGCCGTTGCAGAGAAAGCGGTTGACAAAACTATACAGGCAGAGGGTGCTGAAATGAGTTTAGAATCATTGATTAAGGCAGCTCTTAAAAACTGTTAATTTAAAACCTCAACTTTTTTCTTTGAAACTTTTGCAAACAATTTTATTGTCAGGCTTATTGCTTCTTTGGGGGAGTGAATTGTTAGCGCAATCAAAAGGTTTAGAAGTTCCTTTTAAAGACACCGCTGTTAATAAAAAAACAAAGGACAGTGTTAGAGTTTATTATGGTAAGGATACTTTACATTATGCCATAAAGGATAGAAGAGGCGACTTTTTATCGCAACCTAGTAATAACCCATTTGATTTATCGGATACCAGCGTCGTAAAACGCAGAGTCGATTACGATCCCGCTACTAAAACCTATTCCATTGCCGATTTGATTGCAGGCAAAGCGCAAAGAGTGCCTTCTACTTTAACCTTTGATGAGTTTTGGAAATTAAAAACGGCCAAGGATGAGCAGGCCTATTTTATGCAAAGGGCTAATTCTTTAGGTACTTTAAATAGAAAGATGAGTAGGCCTAAAACAAAAGTGTATGATAGTTATTTTGATAGGTTATTTGGAAAAACAGGATCGGATTTAAAAATAGATATTAAACCTGTTGGTGAAATTAATATTAGAGCAGGCTATCAGGGTCAAAAAGTTGACAATCCTACCTTACCCGAGCGTGCTAGAAAAAATGGAGGTCTTGATTTTGATGCGAATACCAATTTTAGTATGAACGCTAGTATTGGTGATAAACTAAAGTTTCCGATTAACTTAAACTCTTTATCCAACTTAGGTTTTGACAACCAAATTAAATTAAACTATAAGGGTAAGAAGGATGAAATTGTAAAATATATTGAAGCGGGTAACATTAATTATATTTCAAGAAGTATTTTAATTCCCAGTACACAAAATTTATTTGGGGTAAAAACACAATTACAATTTGGAAAATTATTTGTGACAGCAGCTATGGCAAATCAGAGGTCACAGAGACAATCGATGAACTTGCAAGGAGGAGCTACCACGCAGCGTTTTCAAAAAAGATTAGACGACTATGAAGAGAACAGACACTTTTTATTAGCGCAACATTTTAGAAAGAACTATAATAAGGCCATGAGCACCTTGCCCATTATCAATTCACAAATACAAATTAAAAGAATTGAAGTTTGGGTAACGAATAGAAATGGTCAAACCACTAATGCAAGAGATGTATTAGGCTTAGTAGATTTAGGGGAGCGTTTTCCTGGCAAAAAGCAGTGGGAAGAAGTTTCAAGACGAGATACTTTTCCAGACAATGGAGCCAACCAATTATATGCTAAAATAATTAATAACCCGCTGGCTAGAAATCCTGCTGGCGTTTCTACTGTATTAACTGCTGCAGGACTTAGATCTGCAGAAGACTATGAACGCACATTTGCAAGAAAATTAACTGAGAATGAATATTTTTTCAATCCACAAATTGGATTTTTATCTTTAAATATTCCACTGCAACCCGATGAAGTATTAGGGGTGGCTTATCAGTACACTTATAATGGTAAACTGTATCAGGTGGGTGAATTTTCGGAAGGTATAGCACTTGATCCCAATAAAGGCGTACAACAAATTTTATATTTAAAATTATTAAAAGCCACTACACAAAGAACCGATTTACCTATTTGGAACTTGATGATGAAAAACGTGTATTCGCTTGACTTATTTGGTTCTATTCAACAACAAGACTTTCAGTTAAACCTAATGTATGAGTCGCCAGGCAATGGTTTAAAAAGATATTTACCCAATTCAGATGGCCCTGTAAGAGGTTTATCCTTAATTAAAATTTTAGGCTTAGACAGGTTAAACAATAGAAACGACCCACAACCTGATGGGCAATTTGATTATGTAGAAGGCTATACGGTACTCTCTAAAATGGGGCGTATTGTAATTCCCTACTTAGAACCTTTTGGAGAAGACTTAGAAAAGTTGGCGTTTTCAACTGCTGAAATGAACGCCGTTAAAGAAAAATATTTATACAAAGAATTATACACTAAAATAAAAGCGGAAGCCCAAACCTATAACAACTTAAATAGGTTTGTAATGGAAGGTCAGGTAAAAGGAAGTGCAGGCGGTGCAGAAATTAGTTTAAACGCCTTTAATGTGCCTCCTGGTTCAGTAAGTGTGAGAGCAGGTGGTCAAATTTTAAAAGAAGGCATAGATTATTTAGTGGATTATGGTTCGGGTACAGTGAGAGTTATTAACTCAGGTATTTTAGGTTCAAATATTCCCGTGAATGTATCTTATGAAAACAATTTAGGATTTGGTTTTCAAGAAAGAGGATTTAGAGCACTTCGTTTAGATTACATGCAAAGTAAAAATTTAAACTTTGGTGTATCAAGTTCTAGATTAAGTGAGCGTCCGTTTTTTACGAAAACAAATTTTGGATCCGACCCCATAAAAAACGCCATGTATGGTTTTGATTTTAATTATAGAGCAGACCTACCTGGTTTAACAAGAGCCTTGGACCGATTGCCTTTTTATCAAACAAAAGCAAAGTCTTCAATTACAGCTTATGGAGAAGCTGCTTATTTACAACCGGGTCATGCGCAACAAATAGGTAAAGGCGGATCTGGTGTGGTGTATTTGGACGATTTTGAATCGACCAGAACCAATATCGATTTACGTTTTCCATTTACCGCCTGGGCCTTGGCTTCCACGCCAATGGACCGTTTTAAAGAGGGGTCTTTGACAGACAATATTGAATACAATAAGAACAGAGCTAAGATAGCATGGTATAATATTGAACCTACTTTACAAGATAAAAACAGTTCTAATAATCCCTTAAGTAGTAATCTTAAATTATTAAGTGACCCAAGAGTACGTCAGGTATTTACCAATGAATTATTTCCCAATAGGACTACCAATATTACCGATGTGCAGTTACCCACTTTTGATTTAACTTATTATCCAAAAGAAAGAGGCCCCTATAACTATAATTATGATGGCAGTGAATTAGATGCATCCCTACCTGGAAAATTTAATAAAGAAGCAGCTTCTAAAAAATGGGGAGGTATTATGCGTGCCTTAGACCAAACCGATTTTGAAACCACTATTATTGAATATGTAGAATTTTGGGTGCAGGATCCGTTTATAAAGTCGCCGGCTACCAGTGGTAAATTAATTTTGAACTTAGGAAATGTGAGTGAAGATATTTTGCGTGATGGACGACGCTTTTATGAAAATGGAATGCCTACGCCTACCATTCCTGCAAGTGTAGATACTTCTTCTTGGGGCAGGGTACCCACCAATCCAATTCAAGTAACCAATGCATTTAGTAATAATCCAGAAGATAGAAAATACCAGGATGTGGGTTTTGATGGCTTAACCGATAGTTTAGAGATTAAACAAAGAGCCGATGTGATTGCAAAATATAATTTAAGCACGGCTACTGAAATAGGTAAGCAATTTTTTGCCGATCCTAGTGCCGATAACTATGTATGGTACAGAGATACAAAATATGATGGCAATAAAGTAGATATCTTAGGCAGGTATAAATATTTTAATAACCCACAAGGAAATTCCTCTTTAGCAGGCAGCAGTGAATTTACTAGTGCGGCTACCTTGCTTCCCGATAATGAAGATTTAAACAGAGACAATACTTTAAACGAAACCGAAGCTTATTTTGAATATGAAATTCCATTAGATAAAGGGCGAATAGCTGGTACCAAATATGTAACGGATGCAAGAACGGTAAATGTTACACTTGCCGATGGAACACCTAGTTCAGAAAATTGGTATTTATTTAGAGTGCCAATAAAATCATTTTCAAATAGAGTAGGTGGAATTAGAGATTTTAAATCGATACGTTTTTTAAGAATGTATTTGACGGGTTTTGAAGATTCCATTACACTTCGTTTTGCCAAATTAGATTTAGTGCGTAATCAATGGAGACAATACACCAATGTAGTTGACTATAACGAACAGTATACGCCATTAACCGATTTGACTGGACTAAATACATTAGCTGTAAGTGTGGAAGAGAATAGCAGTAGGGTGCCTGTGAATTATATTATTCCTCCAGGTATTGAACGTGTACAATTATTAAGTAATAATGGAGTGAACTTGCTTCAAAATGAACAAGCCTTGTCTATGCAGTTTAAAGGTTTGAAACCAGCGGGCAGGGCAGGCGCTACTCCAAGAGGGGTTTTTAAAACAATGAATATTGATGTAAGACGATATGGAAGACTATCCATGTTCTTACATGCAGAAAACATACTTAATAGCGCTACTAAAATAAATGACGGCGATTTAACAGCCGTTATTCGTATAGGCCAGGATTTTCAAAATAACTTTTATGAAATACGCATTCCATTGCGCGTTACCAAGGGAGAATTAAATGGTAAAGTAGTAGCCGATTCTGTATGGCCAGCAGACAACGAATTAAATTTAAGTTTAAGTGATTTAATTGCACTTAAAATGGAAAGAGATAATAATTCCGCATTCGGCGCAGGTTCTTTATATGGAAAACCTTTTGGCAAACAAAGGTACACTGTAAAGGGTTCTCCTAATTTAGGAGAAGTAAGAGGTATTTTAATTGCCATTGAAAATACAAAGTCAACCAGTGCAGTGGATGCAGAAGTTTGGGTCAATGAATTAAGATTATCGGAGATGGATGAAACAGGCGCCTGGGCTGCCTTAGGTAGAATGGATTTAATATTAGCCGATTTGGGATCGGTATCGGTTTCGGTGAATAAGCGAACTGCAGGATTTGGAACTGTTGAACAAAAAATGAATGAGCGTTCTAAAACAGGACTTACTCAATTTGATATTGCCACCAATATCGACGCTGGAAAATTATTACCAAAGCAAATTAAAATTGCATTACCCGTATTTGCAGGTATTAATAGAACCACAGAAAATCCAATGTTTGACCCCTTTGATCAAGATGTCTTGTATACCGATAAAGTAAAAAATACAAAGGATGTATTTAAAAGAGATTCTATTATAGCGGCGTCCGTTGACCAGACAACCATAAAAACCATCAATTTTACCAATGTGCGTGTAATGCCGGGTAAAAAATCAAATATGTTAAGCATAAGTAATTTTGATTTTAGTTATTCTTATTCTCAATTGGAACAAACAAGTCCGTTGGTTGAATTAAATCAATTGACTAAGCAAAGAGGCGCCATTGGTTATACCTTTAATAATAGAGTAAGGAGCATTGAGCCTTTCAAAAAAATATTAAAAAATGCATCGCCTTGGTTTGCCTGGGTTCGCGATGTAAACTTAACGCCTGCACCAAGCTTAATTAGTTATAGAACCGCCTTAGACAGACAATTTGGTGAATTCACGCCAAGAATTGTAGGCTCAGATGGTTCAATAGATAAAGCAGAAACCACTTTCGATAAATACTTTACCATGAATCGCATATTTAATATGCGATGGCCGCTTACAAGGTCACTTAATTTAGATGCCATTGTGAATGTGAATTCAAGAATTGATGAACCCAATGGGAAAATAGATACACAGGAGAAAAAAGATTCCTTAACAAGAATGTTGCTGCGCGCTGGAAGAAATACTTTGTACAATCAAAGAGTTTCGTTGCGTTATGATATTCCTACTTCTAAATTTCCATTAACCGATTGGATATTGTCAAGTTATAATGTATCTACTAATTATAATTGGATAGGTGCAAGCAGACTGGCCGAGGACTTGGGTAATACTATTGAAAATACTTTCGCTCAACAAATTAATGCCCAGTTTAATTTCCTTGGTCTTTATAGAAAGTCTAAATATTTAAGCGCATTATTATCCGAACAAAGATCATCTGGTGCTAGGCCTGAAACCAATCCACTTTCTTCTAAAATATTAATGACCAAGGAAGAAGCCTTAGCGGGTTTGAAGGGTAAGCAGCGCGATTCTACTTTAAAAAAATGGAAAGAGGCCAGAAGATTAGAACGCGTTGCACAAAGAGTATTGAAAGCCAATGAACCCGTTAATGTGCCGGAGGGTTTAAAACCTATTGCTAAGTTTTTGACCATGCTGCAAACAGCTAATTTTGATTACGCCGAAAACTTTAATAGTCGACTACCAGGTTATTTAAGTGGCGTACAATATTTAAATAATGATTTTAGTGGACTGGCGCCTGGTCTTGATTATACTTTTGGTAGACAACCCGATAGTATTTGGTTAAATAAGCAAGAGAAGGATAATAAGTTTACTAGAAGCCCTGCTTTTAACATGATATTTAGACAAGGCTTTGAACAAAGGCTTACAGGAAGAATAATGATAGAGCCTGTTAAAACTTTAATTATTGATGTCAACTTTAATAAATCTTTTACCAAGGAGTATACAGAATTATTTAAAGATACCAATAGCTATGAAGGTGTATCGAACCCTAGGTATGATAATAAAGTGCATGCCAACCCATTATCGGCAGGTGGTTTTAATATTAGTTATATTGCCTTGAATACTTTTTTCGATGTGCACGACCCTAATATTATTTCTACACAGTTTCAGGCTTTTGAAGCTTATAGGTCTATCATTTCAAAACGCGTAGCTGCTAATAATAGCTACTGGACCGACCCTGCCTTTGGCAATAGCGCCACCACTAAAGATGGCTATGCTGCTGGTTATGGTAAATATGCACAAGATGTTTTAATTCCTGCTTTCATTGCAGCTTATACAGGACAGGATCCTAAAAAAGTAAATTTATTAAATCAAAATAATTCAAGTATAAGGTCAAATCCATTTTCGGGTATGTTGCCTAAGCCCAACTGGGCCATTATATTTAATGGTTTATCTAAGCTTCCAGTGCTTTCTGAAATATTTACCAATATTAGTTTAACACATGGGTACAATAGTAATTTATCTATGAATAGTTTTAATAGTTCGTTGCTATACACCGATATTTATAGAAGAGGGGCCCCTTCCTTTAAAGACACCATTAGTGGAAACTATATTCCTTATTTCTTAGTACCTAATATTACCATTAGTGAAAGAATGGAACCACTACTTGGATTAAATTTAACCACGGTTACACAGTGGTCACTTCGTTTTGAATACAAGAAAAGTAGAATTTTATCACTCAGCTTAGTCGATTATCAATTAAGTGAAAACAATAGTACGGAATGGGTATTTGGAACTGCTTTTCGTAAAAAAGGAGTGAAGCTACCATTTACTATTCCTGGTTTAAACAATAATAAATTAAGTAACGACTTAACATTCAGGCTTGACGTTTCTACGCGTGATATGTTTAATAGTAATAGTAGGTTAGATCAATCCAATGCTTATGGAACGGGTGGTCAAAAAGAAGTAACGCTACAGCCTTCTATAGACTATGTTTTAAATTCCAAAATTAATTTAAAATTCTTCTATGATAGAAGAAAGGCCACTCCTTATATATCTTCTTCACCGCCTATTACCAATACAAGGGCAGGAATAAATATAAGAATTGCGTTATAGTAATTCTTATATTTCTATTTTTATAAATGCTATGCTTTTTTAAAGGCCCATTTAAACATAATCTTCCAAGTCACTTTCTTACCATATAATAATATACCGGTTCTATAAATACGACCGCTTAACCAAGTGGTAAAAATAAACCCTGCCACTAGGCATAACATACTTAAAGCCAATTCCCAATAAGTAACAGCACTAGGAACGCCATAAGCAACTCTTGCCATCATTACCATAGGAGAACTAAATGGAATCATACTTGCCCAAAATGCAATAGGTGTATTGGGGTTTTGGGTAACCATATTGGTAATGATATAAGAAAAAATAAGTGGCATGGTAATAGGGAACATTAAACTTTGCGCATCCTGAGGGTCTTCGTTCACTGTACTTCCCACGGCTGCAAATAAGGCTGCATAAAATAAATAACCTCCTAAAAAATAAAATATAAAGCAAAAAATAATTAAAGGCCAGTTAGCGGTAGCCATCGTATGTTGAAAATCATAAATTCTTTGTGCTGATTCATTGGCTTGCATCATACCACCTGCCATTTGTCCATTGTTTTGTTGTAAAGTTTCTACTTGACTTTGTATATCAGAGGGTAAGAAACCTGCAGCAGCACTAGTCAAACCAATAATTAAAATAATCCATAGTAAAAACTGAGTTAAACCCACTGCGCCAATACCAATAATTTTACCCATCATTAATTCAAAAGGCTTCACACTACTAATAATAACTTCTGCAATTCGGTTGGTCTTTTCTTCCATTACCCCACGCATTACCATGGCACCATAAATAAACATGGTCATATATATAAGTAAGCCACTCGCATAACCAATGCCCATGGCTAGGCCTGCATTACTTTCTTTACTAGAACTACCTTTGTCCTCATAGGCTTTTAATTCAGCTACTTGTGAGGCTTTATGTATAGAATCCAAAATATTTTGTTGAATACCCGCATCTTGTAACATTTGATCCTCAATAGCGCTATTAATTCTACTGCTAATACTTTCTTGTAGCATTAAGCCCATCGATTTCTGAGATCTTAGAATATAATCCGATTTTTTTCCTTTTTCAAACTGAGGTAAAATTAAAATATCGGTATAGCCTTTTTGGATATAGTTGCTTGTGTCTACATTAGTGGGAAAGCTAAAACTAATTTGATTGGTGTTTTTCAAAGAAGTTTTGATATAGCCATTCGGGTCTATCACTGCAATTTTTCTGTATTCTACCCCGGAAACAGAGAAGTAGATAGAAGCAGCTATTAAACCCACTATTAATAAGGGGGTTAAAAAAGTTAGGATTAAAAAACGTTTATTTTTTACCCTACTTGAATATTCTCTTTGTATAATTAACCAAGTCTTATTCATCTTAATTTTTTTTAAATATTTTGAAAGGCACGGGCACCTGCATGCGTTCCTTCTACTAGTTTAATAAATATTTCATTTAAAGAAGGCAGTACTTCATTAAATCCAATTAATTCAATTTTTTGCTCAATAATATGCTGAAGTACATTGTTTACTGTATAGCCCTCATTAATTTTTATTAAGTACTTGGCATCAGTATCATTGATAACGGTAAAAATGGCGTTACTACTAATACTTGAACCTGCTTTAATTTCAATGGAGAAATTATTTTCTTTAAACTGTTGCTTAATACCCGCCACAGAGCCGTCTAATATTTTCTTACCCAGGTTGACTAGTACAATATGATCACAAATTTCTTCTACTTGTTCCATGCGGTGGGTACTAAATATAATGGTAGAACCTTTTTTAGCGAGTGCGTAAATTTCATCCTTGATTAAATTGGCGTTTAAAGGGTCAAGACCACTAAAAGGCTCGTCTAAAATAATTAATTTGGGTTCGTGTAAAACGGTAATTACAAATTGTAATTTCTGACTCATTCCTTTACTCAAATCCTCTACTTTTTTATTCCACCAACTTTCCATCTCAAATTTCTTGAACCAGTACTTTATTTTTTCAGTGGCCTCCGCTTTTGACATACCTTTTAATTGTGCAAGGTATATAGCTTGTTCTCCAATTTTCATTTTCTTATACATACCACGCTCTTCTGGCATGTAACCAATTTTTTCAACATCGAGCATGGGATTAAATGCAGTGCCCTCTAATAATATATTACCACTGTCAGGATAAAATATGCCGGTAATCATACGAAGCAAAGTGGTCTTACCTGCGCCATTAGGGCCCAGTAATCCAAAAATACTTCCTCTTTCAATATCAAAGCTAATATCGTCTACCGCTTTTTGAGTAGCATAATATTTTTTTAAATTTTGTAAGCTTAACAAGGCGTCCATAGTAAGAAATTTATATTTCAAATATAAACCCATTTTCACATTCCCCATTTTTAAATAAGGAAGAGTGGAAATTTAACCTAGGTTTTGTGAATATAATTAGTAGGATTGGGAAAAGAGTTGTCTATCTTCGCAGAAACTTAGCATATATGTTCAATAAGAAAACGCTTTATATTTCTCTTGCATTTATTTTAGCAGTAGGCCTTTCTAGTTGGGGTTTTTTAGTGCACCGCACTATTCATCAAATTGCCATTTATAGTTTGCCAGAACCTTTGCAATCTTTTATGCATAAAGAAATGAATAATTTAGTTTCTAATTCTACCAGACCAGACATAAGAAGAAACACCGATAAAACAGAAGCCACTAAACATTTTATTGACTTAGAAGCTTATGGCCCAAATGCAGCAAATAATATGCCCATTAATTGGTCGAATGCAATAAAAAAATACAATCAAGATACCTTGCTTAAATATGGTTATGTACCTTATGTCATTGTAGATCAATTAGAAAAATTAACAAATGCTTTTCGTGCTAAAAACAAAGACAGCATTTTATTTTATGCTGCCGATTTAGGACATTATATAGGAGATGCGCATGTGCCTTTACATACAACACTTAATTACGATGGTCAATTGACTGGACAAAAAGGCTTGCATAGTTTATGGGAATCATTTGTACCTGAATTAAGAATTGATCAGTATCAATTATACAATGCACATAAGGCTACTTATATTAAAAACCCAAGCGAGGCTATATGGATAGATATAAGAGTGGCCGCTGGCTTAGTACCTGAATTATTAGCAATAGAAAAAGAGGTTTCTATTCAGTTCAAGCCTGAAACAAAATACAAAACGCAGATGCGTTATGGTCGTGAAACAAAAGTATACACCAAAGAATTTGCCGAAGCCTATGCGAATGGATTAGGACCTACGGTGAATAAACAATTAATTGCTTCTGCCAATATGATAGCCGATTTTTGGTACACAGCTTGGGTAAATGCAGGCAAGCCTTCTATGACAACGCGTGAAATTTCAACAAATTTAAGTTCAGAATTAAATTCATTTAAAATGAATCATTTAATTAAGGACGATTTATTATTAAGTAAGAAAGAAAAGCCAGAGAATTAGTATTCTTATAGTATACTGGCAATTTGCTGTGCTAGTTTTTGTCCGTCCATTGCAGCACTTACAATACCTCCTGCATAACCTGCTCCTTCAGCGCAAGGATAAAGGTTTTTGATTTGCGGATGATGTAATCTGTCTGCATCCCTTGGAATACGCACAGGCGAAGAGGTTCTACTTTCAGTGGCCACCACAATAGCATCATTGGTATAATATCCCTTCATCTTTTTCCCAAAGGCTTTGAAACCTTCTTGTAAAGTATGGTGTACAAAATGAGGTAGTACTTCATTTAAAGGGGCCGAATGTAATCCTGGTAAATAACTAGCGTCAGGTAAATTTGTAGAAACTTTATTGGAACAAAAATCTATTAATCTTGCAGCAGGTGCTACTTGTAATCCACCACCTACTTTAAAGGCCGCTTGCTCCACTTCTTTTTGAAAGGCTAATAATAATAGTGGATGATTTTCTGGTAAACTGTTTTTATTTTTCTTTAAATAATTCGCAGCAATAGGTACATCTATTTGCACCACCATTCCACTATTGGCATAGGGGTTATCTCTTTTGCTTGGGCTCCATCCGTTCACTACAATTTCTCCAGGGGCAGTGGCGGCGGGCGCGATAATACCTCCAGGGCACATACAAAAA
>CALDSE010000016.1 GCA_937911175.1 uncultured Sediminibacterium sp. | reverse complement strand
GCAGCAAATGGTTCTTTTGCATTTGGTTTACGGTAAACTTTTTCTCCTGTATCAGGATCTGTTCCTTCTGTATCATCTACATCTACTGGAGAAGGTAAGTAACGACAAACTGCATCTAATGCGGTTTGTACACCTTTATTTTTGAATGAAGATCCGCACATCATTGGAACGATACTTAAATCGATCGTTGCTTTGCGAATAGCTTCATGTACTTCAGCTTCAGAAATAGAATCAGGATTTTCAAAAAACTTCTCCATTAATTTGTCGTCGTATTCTGCAACGGCTTCAATTAATTGAGCTCTCCAATAATCCACATCTTCTTTCATATCATCAGGAATAGGATTCTCTACATAAGTCATACCTTCTGTAGCATCATCCCAAATAATGGCTTTCATTCTAATTAAGTCAACTACACCAGTGAAATGATCTTCCGCACCGATAGGTAATTGTAATGGTACTGCTTTCGCACCTAACATTTCTCTTACTTGTGTAACCACCATTAAGAAGTCGGCACCCGCACGGTCCATTTTGTTTACGAATCCAATACGAGGAACTTTATAACGATTCGCTTGACGCCATACTGTTTCTGATTGAGGCTCTACTCCATCTACTGCAGAAAAAAGTGCGATCAAACCATCCAATACACGCATGGAACGCTCTACCTCAACGGTAAAGTCCACGTGACCTGGAGTATCGATAATATTGAAATAATAATCTTTTGTTCTATCATCTTTTTTACCCAATGTAGTTGGGAACTGCCATTGGCAACTTACTGCTGCAGAAGTAATAGTAATACCTCTTTCTTTTTCTTGTTCCATCCAGTCAGTAGTAGCGGCACCATCATGCACCTCTCCTATTTTATGGATCATACCAGTATAACGTAAGATACGTTCAGTCGTAGTTGTTTTACCGGCATCAATGTGCGCAGCAATTCCAAAGTTTCTTTGTAGTTTCAAGTCAGCCATAAAAGGGTTATTTTTTATTTTAAATGGTCCTATTTTCCGAGGCGCAAAGTTAACGATATTAGTAATTGAAAGGCTGATTCTCGAGTTTTTTTTCCAACAAAAAAACCTCCCTGTTGATACAGAGAGGTTTAGTCTATTTTTAAAGGCTAAAAAGCCGTTATTATATTTAGAATTACATCTTAAAGTGAGAGAACGCTTTGTTCGCCTCAGCCATACGGTGCGTATCTTCTTTCTTCTTGAAAGCACCACCTTCACCCTTTGTAGCTGCGATAATTTCGTTCGCTAACTTGTCAGCCATTGTTTTACCGTTTCTTTCACGGCTATAACGTACTAACCATTTCATACTTAAAGAAATTTTGCGGTCGGCACGCACTTCAGCAGGAATTTGGAAAGTAGCACCACCGATACGACGGCTACGAACTTCAACAGCAGGTGTAATATTCACCACTGCTTTTTTCCACATTTCATATCCATCTTCACCTGTGAACTTGCTTACTTTATCTAAAGCATCATAAAATATTTTATAAGCTGTAGTCTTCTTACCATCTAACATTACGTTATTGATAAAACGAGTCACTTGCACATCGTTGAAACGAGGATCTGGTGCTAGAGGAATTTTTTTAGGTTGTGCTTTACGCATGTCGAATATGAGTTAGTTGTTACTTATTTAATTAGTTCTATTTAAACTATTTTTTTGCTTTTTCTTTCTTTGTACCGTATTTACTACGAGACTGCTTACGGTCTTTAACACCAGCAGTATCAAGGCTTCCACGTACAATATGATAACGTACCCCTGGTAAATCCTTTACACGACCACCACGTATTAAAACGATACTGTGCTCTTGTAAGTTGTGCCCTTCACCTGGAATGTACGCGATAACTTCAATTTTATTTGTCAAACGCACTTTGGCCACTTTACGTAACGCAGAGTTTGGTTTTTTAGGTGTAGTTGTATACACTCTAGTACAAACGCCACGACGCTGAGGACATGCGTCCAATGCTCTTGATTTACTTTTAGCCCTGATGATCTCACGGCCTTTTCTCACTAATTGTTGAATAGTAGGCATTTATTCTGCTGTTTTTTTCAATTTCGGTTTATAAAAAATTCGGACGGCAAAGGTAATGGCTGTAGCCCAAATACCAAAATGTTTATTCGCTAATTTTAAAAAAATACCCCAAATGCCCCTTTTTGGCAGCAATTGAGCCAATAATTCAATTAAAATAGCTTGATTTTCAGAGATTTATCTGCTAAGAAGGGACTTTCATTAACCAGTTATGCTTATCTGGAACATTCCCTACTCTAATATCATTTAAATGTTGCTTCAAAGCAGGCGCTACTTTTAACTTATCTAAATCAAAGTCCATTGAATAGTCCTTGTAGCTTAATTTACAAATGTAAGAAACCACCGCAGCGGTCCCTACTCCGAAAACTTCTTGAAACAATCCTTTTTTATGCGCTTCCACAATTTCATCTATCGATAAATTTCTTTCTTCTACTACATAGCCCATATCTCTTAATAACACAATAGCACTATCTCTAGTGACTCCTTTTAAAACGGTTCCTCTTTCTAAACTTGGGGTAATTACTTTTCCATCAATGACAAACATCACATTCATCATACCTACTTCTTCTACATATTTATGTTCAATGGCATCGGTCCATAAAACTTGATCGTATCCATTTTTTTGTGCTAAGTCAACAGGATATAAACTACCGCCATAATTTCCACCACACTTTGCAAAACCAACACCACCTGGTGTTGCACGCGTATATTTCTCTTCAATAATAATTTTCATAGGGGCAGAAAAATAAGCACCAGAAGGACCTAAAATAATCATGAACTTATAAGTGGTTGATGGTCGCACACCTAAGAAAGGATCGGTTGCAATTATAAATGGCCTTATATATAATGAGTGTTCAGGTAAACTTGGTATCCAACCTTTCTCTAATGCGATTAACTGTTTCATTCCACCCATAAATAACCATTCAGGTACTTGAGGCATTTGCATTCTTTCTGCTGAAACATTAAAACGAATAAAATTTTGATCAGGTCTGAAAATAACCACTTCGTCTTTAGTATTCTTATAGGCTTTAATGCCTTCGAATATAGTTTGGCCATAATGTAGCATAGCGGAGGCAGGATCTACTTCAAAAGGAGCATAAGGCTTAATCACCACATTTTTCCATTCCCCGTTTTCATAATCGGCCATTAGCATATGGTCTGTAAAATGTTTCCCAAACTGCAATGTCTCTATTTTAAAATGAGGCAAACGAGGATTTGTGTTTTGGGTAACAGGAATGATTGGATGAGCCATGGTGGTTAATTGTAAAGGGTGAATTCGAATTACAAAGAAACGAAAAAAGTAGAAAACTTACAACTGTTATTTTTCAATCTGCGCCTTTTCAATTAATTTTCCAATTGAATGAAAGTAGAAAAAACAATATTACCTCCTGCCGTCTTGGTTTCTTTATACAAAGATAGTTTGGTCTTAGCTGAAAAGGAAATAAAGCCTGTACAAATTGCTGAAAATAAATTGCCTGGCAAAGAACAGCAAACGATACCAGAAGCATCGGAGATGGCTAGCCCTATTAAATATTTAGGAGACCATCATAAAAAAATATTGGTAGTAGTGAATGATCCTGAATCGGTGTATTTGAATGAAACCGATTTTATTTTACTGACTTCTATTTTAAATGCATGCCGTCTTACCATTGCAGATATTGCGCTAATTAATGTAGGCAATCAAAAAGCAGGCTTGCATGAAATGCTTACTAAATTACCTTCTTTATTAGTAATTGCATTTGACATAGATGCTAAAGCACTTAAAATTAAATTACCTAGCACTTTATATAAAACAACACCTTTAGGCGAAACTAATTTATTATTTAGTGCAGCATTATCTACGATGCAAGGAAGCAGCTTGGATGCTAAAAAAGAAAAAGGAAAATTATGGACCGTTCTTAAACAAATATTTCAATTATAAATATTTGCAATGCACACTATCATTTTTGCTACCAATAACGAACATAAAATAAAAGAAATACAATCTTTAGTAGGTAGCGATTTCACCATTATTACTTTAGAACAAGCAGGCATTGATATTGATATACCTGAGCCCCACGACACATTGCAAGAGAACGCCTACGAGAAAGCGATTACCATAGAAAATATGACTCAACAAAATTGTTTTAGCGAGGATACAGGATTAGAAATTGAAGCTTTGAATGGGGAGCCTGGTGTGAAAAGCGCAAGATATGCTGGAGAGAATAGAAATTTTCAAGCCAATATTGATAAAGTTTTACAAAAATTAAAAGGCAATATAAATCGCAAGGCGCAATTTAGAACAGTGATTTGTTTACTATGGAATAAAGAAGTTTTTTATTTCGAAGGAATTTGCAAAGGTACTATTGCAGAAACAATGCATGGAAAAGAAGGCTTTGGATATGATCCTATTTTTATTCCTGAAGGAGCTAGTAAAAGTTTTGCTGAAATGACGATGGAAGAAAAAAATAAATTTAGTCATAGGCAAAAAGCCGTCACACAATTATTTACATTTTTGCATTCCATATAGCCCAAGACTCTTCTGCTTGTATGTGTAGCATGGCTAATCCATTTTGAACTGTAGCTCCTTTTGCTAATCCGTTTTGCATAAATAAAGTTTCCGTTGGATTATACACTAAATCATATAAATGATGCTCAGCCGTTATTCCCTCATAAGCGATGGGCGGCGCTTCATTCACATTAGGAAACATGCCCAGCGGACTAGTATTTATAATAAGTGTATGCGATTCTATCATTGATTTATTCAACTGCTCATAGCTTATACTCGCTTTCATTTCAGCATTCGCTTCAAGCGTATTTTCTTCAAGGGTATTCGCTTCAAGCGAATTTCCCTTTCTTGAAACAACTTGAAACTGAATATTTAATTTTTGAAGTACCCACTGCACCGCTGCAGACGCACCACCTGTTCCAAGAATGAGTGCATGCGTATGATGGGGTTGTAAAAAAGGTAGTAATGATTTTTCAAAACCAATCACATCGGTATTGTAACCGTATAATTCATTGTTGAATTTTCGAATACAATTACAAGCCTTAATTGCTTCTACCACAGGACTACTATATTGTAAAAAAGCAATCACTTCTTTTTTATAAGGGATGGTTACATTCAAACCTTCTAAATTAGGATGCTCCTTCCATAAATTAGTAAAAGATTCAATAGAGGCTATTGGAAAATTAGCATACTGCGCATTCACAATATTTTCCTTCAAAAACTTTTCAGTAAAAAATTTCTGTGAAAAAGAATGGGATAAAGGATATCCAATTAATCCAAACTGGCGCAAAATTATTTTTTTAAGTATAAATCAAAAGTATCACCACGAAGTCCAATACGCATTGTTTCTAAAGGAATGACTTCACTCGGAGCAATATTACCTAGGTTCACATTACATCCTACTAATTCTAAGAAATAAAGTTGTTGCGCTTTTTGGGGCGCTTCCCATAATATTTTTTCAGCTGGAATTTTAGTAAGTATTTCTTGTACTAATCCTTCACGCACTTCTCCGCTGCCTCTATATATACCCACATTACCTGCCTCTCTTGCTTCCGCAATGACATAGGTAGACCCTGCTTTTAATTCAGCGCTCATTAATTCAATCCACTGATAAGGAGGAATAATATGTGCAGCATCCTTACTACCTACTTCACTCAATACCGTTGCAAATTTTGAAATTTTTTCTATGTAACCACATTTTTCTGCATGCGGAATAGTAATTGAGCCATCACTTACTTCAATCATATCTATTTTGTAATCCTTGCACATAGCAATATAATCATCGAACTGATTTCTAATCACAAAGGCTTCAAATAAAGTACCTCCAAAATAAACAGGTATGCCAGCCGATTGATATAATTCAATTTTCTTTCTCAGATTTGGTGTTACAAAAGAAGTACCGAAGCCTAATTTAATAACATCGGTATGCGGTCCTGCAACACTTAGAAAATTTTCAGCTTCTCCAAAACTCAGGCCTTTATCCATCACCATGGTAAGTCCGTTTTTTCTTGGCTTGGCTGTTCTTTCAGGTATTTGAGTAAGATGATAATTCATTTTATATTTTTTTCATTTAGAATTACCGCAAAGGTAACTTAAATTGATTAAGATTTTTTTCCCTTCTTAAATTGACCAATTAATTCTGCCACTTTAGGATCATGTACAATTTCAGGATAGAATTTGGTGAATTTTTTTAATAGTTTAGACGATTTAGACAAGGCCATTTCTAATTGTAATAAACCTTCTGCTGTTTTGCCCATCATAAACAAGATGGCACTACGATAAAAAATAAAAATTACTTTTCCTTGCGTAGACATATAGGCAAGCTCGGTTTGCTCCAAGGCGCTATCCAACTGCTCATTGGCCACTAAACATTTAATTAAGTATTCCCAACCTGCAATTTGCTTTGGCTTATTTTTTACCACCGTTCCAAAAAATTGAGCTGCTTCTTTAAATTGCAAAAGATGCATATAACACTCCCCCATTAAAATATAGTATTCATTAATGTGCTTATGTATTCTTAAGGCATGCTCTAATTGCTTAATGGCTAATTCCCAATGCTCTTCTTGCATATAAGTGCCTGCAATTTTTTGGTAGAGCCTGCTATCATCTGGGTTTAAGTGCACTGCTTTTTTATAATGAAATCTTGCTTGTGCAAAATTTTTCATTCTATGGTAACAATGTCCAATGGCTTCATAGATAACATCTTCAGGCCTTGATAACTCTAATACTTTCTCTAAGGCCTCAATAGCTTCTCTGTATTTTCGAATGCGTAAAAAGGCATCACCCATATTACGATACGCATAATCAAATTTTTCATCAATAACTATCGCATACTGATAAGCGTCAATGGCTTTCTCATGTAATTTAATTCCCTGATAAGCGGCTGCCAGATTAAACCAAGCCAATGCATTATAAGGTTGTTCATCAATGATTCGTTGATGCAAACGAATACTCTCTTCATTTCTTCCGGTAAAATCTGTCCAGAAACAAATTTTATATAAAGCTTCTTCATTGGTAGGATCTTCTTCCAAGACCAACTGCAAACAATCAAATACTTTATCAAATGCTTCATGATCGTCGTATACATCTGCTAATTCAAATAATACTTCGGTACGATCAGGCCCTTCAAATAAATGCAAGGCTTCTTGCAATAAGACTATGGCTTTTTCAGGTTGATCTAATGCTAAGTAGGCATCTGTTTTTAAGATGAATAAATTCATATCCTTATGATCATATAAGGCAGCCGTATCTAATAATTGTAAAGCTTCTTTGTATTTTCTAGTAGCCAATAATAAATCGGCCTTCTTAATCATAAGTAAAGCAGATGAAGGATATTGATCCAGGGCAATATTGGCAGCTTCAATAGCTTCCCCTATTTCATCCTTTTCGTCAAGGTGCTCGATGATTCTTTCAAAGTCATCTTCTTCAATATAGGAGTTGGTACGACCTAGTTTTAGGTTCTGGTACCTTTGCATCAATTCATGAATATCTCCGCCCTCCTCGTCACGATGGTTATCGAACATGGCTTTTTAATTTCTGGGTTAGGAATAAAGCGTTGATTATCAATAACTTAAAAAATTAGCCTTGATTACCAATGCTTTAAATAAATATACAATTAACCTATTAATTATCAATAATTTGTTCTTCACATACCCCTCAAAATTGGTTAAAAATAAATTTGTGGCTGAAATTGTAAAATACTTACCTTCGTCATAATCATGCGTACTATTAAAAACATATTAATAATCATTTGTTTAACGACTGTGTTATTCATCTCTGAGAGCAGTTACGCATCTACTATTGTAAATGGTAGCACCGAATCAAAGAAAATGGTGGAGAAATATACGCTTAAGAACATCGGAAATCTTACACATAAGACGGCTACATTTTATACTTTAAAATCTAGTTTAGAATTTAAAGGTATTACCTCTTTTAACATGAATGGTTCTGTGAACAATAGCAACTATTTAAAATATAATAAGGGTAATATTTCTTACGTCATTCCTTATCGTCATAAAGTGGTTTTGTCTAAATTCAAAACACCTAGTCCTGTTCAACCTTAATGTTGAAGGGCTTAGTTTTTAATCTTCCTACATTTTACTCTTCGTCTATTGCTTGATACAATTCATTATTAATTGTAAATAAGCTTAATGACAGGGGACTTAAATCCAGTTTAGTAGCTTGATATTTAACCCGCATACCCTTTGCACTTGTTATAGTATAAGATAAGACCAAGCCAGGTACATTTTTAAAACCCAACTCGAATTGATTTACTGTTAAGCTCAATTCATCGGTATACAAAATATCATAGACAGATCCGTCACTCCATTTTAATTGCAATGCCTTGCAGCGGTATCCTAAAATATTAGTAGCAGTATCAGTTGGTATAGCTTCTTGTGCAAGCAAGCTAATTTTTGAGACAGGAGGATATTTGATAGTTTGTAAAAAATGGCTTTGCCCAATATCCTTGATAATAGTAGCCTTGTCTAATTGTGTATTGAATAAAAATGTTTGAACTAACTGAGGCGTAGTTAAGGTGGTCTTACACTGATAACCTTTTACCCAAACTTCTTTTGTACCAATGGGCAGTACCCCTCCATTTGCTTTTTGTTCAGTAATTTGAAACTGAAGGGCACACTCTCCTACTAGCTTTGTTTGAGCATGCGCTGCAGCCGTAGAGAAGAAGAGGCTTATAATTAGGGGGGTAATTTTAAACTTCAGGGGGTTTGGGGGGTATTGTTAGTTTATTTTTTTGTCTTGTCCTTTAAGGCTTGCACTTTTTTCTGAGTCTCCATCAATTGCTCATACTTGCTCTGCCAATTACTTTTCTTTTTAGGTGTTTTACGTTTTACTTCAATGCCTGCTAAAATTTTATCGTGGTTTATGATAAATTTCTGAATCACTAATTGCATTAGTAAGGTAATTACGTTAGAAACAGTATAGTACCAAGTTAAGGCAGAAGGTAATCCGTTAAATATAAATAATAATACGAATGGGAAAATATAAGGCATGTACTTTAAAGCAGGATTATCCTGTGTAGGTGTCATGGCCATATTATATATGGACATTAGCAAACTAGTAATAACTGCAGTAAGGGTAAATAAACTAATATGGTTACCAAAACTAGGTATGGTAAAAGGAAGTGTTGCAATAGAGTCATAGCTAGATAAATCCTGGCTCCATAAAAACGATTGTCCTCTTAAAGAAATATTGGAATTAAAGAAACTATACAAAGCAAAGAAGATAGGAATTTGTAATAAGGCTGGAATACAACCGCCTAATGGGTTTACCCCTGCCTCTCTAAATAATTTCATTTGCTCCATGGCAAAACCTTGTTGATCGTCGCCTAATTTTTTCTTAATCTCATCTAATTCAGGCTTCAATACTTTCATCTTCGCACTACTCAAATAACTTGAATAAGTAAGTGGAGAAGTGACTAATCTAATAAATACAGTTAACCATAAAACCACCCAACCAAAGTTTTTGACAAAGCCTGCAATAAAATCAAATACAGGCATTAAAATATATTTATTAATAGGACGTACAAAAGAATATAAGTCTCTTCCTAAGTTTACTATTTGTTCCATTTCAGGCGCCTGTGTTTTCAGGATCGCAAAATCATTTGGACCATAATAAAGTGACAATGGAATACTTGCATTCGTACCCGCTACCTTAGTTTGTAATTGAGATTTTAAAGTAGCAAGACCATTACTGCTATCTATTTTGCGTTCCCAATTTACATTTCCTGTAGCAAAGCCTTCTTTAGACATTAAAGTGGTGGTAAAGAACTGTTGTACCAAACCTACCCACTGTACTGGCTTTTCAAATACTTTAGAGGTATTACTTGAAATGTAATCAAATTCGCCTCCTTCTGAAAAACAGATATTAGACATTTGACGCTCATACACCGATGTACGCTCTTGTTGATAAGCATTTACATCCCAAACAATATTCAATTGGTTATTCGTTAATAATTGATCGGCGCCTTCTAATTGAATATTCCATTCAACATTATATTTTTTCGCTTCTAATGTAAACTGATGACGAATGGTTTTACCCGCAGGGGTAGTATAGGCATACTCAATTTTTTGTGCACCCTTTTCACCAGTGGTGATAGTCTTGGTTGGAAATAAAATTTGATTGACTTGAAGGGTTTTATTATCTCCAATATTGATAGGATAATTCAAAGAACTACTATCTCCCAATTTAACCAAGTCCTTTTTATAGTTCGTATAATTTTTAAGTGTCACTTCTGCTACTTGACCCCCTTTGTTACTAAACTTCACTTTCACCACTTCATTCTCTAAATAAGTAAACTCTTCTTTAACCGTATCTATATTATTTACAACAAGTCCAGCAGCGGCATCTAATTTTGCAGGAATTTGTAAAGCAGCTGCTTTAGCCGCAGTCGCTTTTACCATGGCAACAGAATCATCAAAATGCTTTTTATAAGTAGCTAAGTCCGTTTGTTGCTTATTTGTGTACCAGAAGTACATGAAAAACAAACCGGCCAATAATACAAAACCAATGATTGTATTTTTATCAGTATTCATACGCGAAATTTAATCGTAATTAACGAGGGCCAAAGGTATCGTTTTTTTACAAATTTCGGCTGTATTTACCCCCTACCTGATAAAGGGTATTGGAAATCTCCCCTAAACTGCAATATTTGACCGCTTCCATTAAAACGGCAAATATATTATCATTTTCCAAGGCCGCTTTTTGGAGCTTTTTTAGATAAGGAGCACTTAAGGACTGGTTCCTTTTTTGGAAGCTAGCCAGGTTTTTAATTTGTAGATTTTGTTCTGTGGAAGAGGATCTAAAGATGGCTTGCTGGTCGGCATTATTTTTTTGACTAGGTTGTACAAAACTATTTACCCCAATAATAGGAATTTCACCTGTATGTTTTTTAGTTTCATATTGCAGGCTTTCTTCCTGAATTTTTGTACGCTGATACATTCTTTCCATCGCACCCAATACACCCCCTCTATTATTAATTCTTTCAAATTCTTGCATCACTGCTTCTTCTACTAAATCGGTTAACTCCGTAATTAAGAAACTTCCTTGTTGAAAATTCTCCACCTTGGTGGTACCTAATTCTTTATTAATAATTAATTGTATCGCTAAGGCACGTCTTACACTTTCTTCAGTGGGTGTTGTAATAGCTTCATCATATGCATTGGTGTGTAAACTATTGCATTGATCATAAATGGCATACAGGGCTTGCAGTGTGGTTCTAATATCATTAAAGTCTATTTCTTGCGCGTGCAAACTTCTTCCACTGGTTTGAATATGGTACTTCAATTTTTGAGAACGCTCATTGGCATGATATTTATGCTTCATGGTATTGGCCCAAATTCTTCTAGCCACTCTTCCAATAACTGCATATTCAGGATCCATTCCATTACTAAAGAAAAAACTTAGGTTGGCAGTAAAATCATCAATGGCTATTCCTCTATTCATAAAATATTCAACATAGGTAAATCCATTGGCCAAAGTAAAGGCCAACTGCGTAATGGGATTCGCCCCTGCTTCTGCAATATGGTAACCAGAAATAGAAATACTATAAAAATGTTTGACTTTATTTTCAGCAAAATAGGCTTGCACATCGCCCATCATTTTTAATGCAAAATCGGTAGAGAAAATACAAGTGTTTTGTGCTTGGTCTTCTTTTAAAATATCGGCTTGTAAAGTTCCTCTTACATTGCTTAATACCTCCTGTTTTATTTTATTGTATACTGCAGGCTCCAAAACTTGATCTCCCGAAACTCCTAATAATTGAAGCCCTAAACCATTATGCCAGTCCTTAAAATTTAATGATTTGTTCACATTGAAATATTCGGGAGGCGTAGACCCTTTAAATAAGAGCTTCATTTTTTTATGAACAGCTGGCCATAATTTATTAGCGGTTATATATTTTTCACAGGCTTGGTCAATGGCTGTATTAAAAAACTGCGCCATAAGAATAGGCGCTGGCCCATTAATAGTCATACTTACAGAAGTACTTGAACTATTTAAATCAATGCCACTATATAATTTTTTAGCATCATCAATACTTGCCACATTCACACCCGCATTACCAATTTTACCATAGACGTCTAATCTTTTTTCTGGGTCATGCCCATATAGAGTAACACTATCAAATGCAGTAGAAAGACGTATTGAATTTTGTCCCTTACTTAAAAAATGAAATCTAGCATTGGTTCTTTCTGGACAACCTTCACCCGCAAACATTCTAGTAGGGTCTTCGTTGCCTTGTTTAAATTTAAATACGCCAGCAGTATATGGAAAGTAACCAGGTAAATTTTCTTTCAAATGCCAATGCGCAATATCTCCCCAATCTTTAAAACTAGGCACTTGCACTTTTTGAATCACTGTCCCAGAAGCGGTTTCAAAACTTAATGCTTGTTTTAGTTTTGTTCCTTTTTGATCTATTTCTAAAAAAGGCTTTTTATAAGCAGCTGCCTTGGCAGGCCAATCTAGAATTAACTGCTTTACTTCTTTATCAATACCTTGTTCAATGAGCTCATTAACTTTTAGGATTTTTTTATCTTCTTTTAAGCTAGGCTCTTTTAATACTTCTTGAAAGCAGTACCATTTTGAAGCAATATTTTTTTGCTCCTCAATCCATTGATTGTTTTTTTGAATAGTAGAAACAATTTCAGCTAAATAATTATTTCTTTTATTGGGAAGCATGGGCGCTGTTACCTCATTTTCATTGTAGTTAGGCTCCCATGGAAGTAAATTCCATTTTATGGTATGTGTTTGATAAACAATGGCTGCTAGTGCATTGTACATGGCTTGCATACCAGGGTCACTGAAATGAGAAGCAATGGTTCCAAAAACTGGAAGCGAATTTTTTTGATCCTCCCATATATGATGCGAACGGCGATATTGTTTACGCACATCTCTGACTGCATCTAAACCTCCTGCTCTATCAAATTTATTAATAGCAATTAATTTTGCATAATCAATCATGTTAATTTTTTCCAATTGTGTAGGCGCGCCAAATTCAGGCGTCATCACATAAATGGGAATGCTTACATAATCTACAATAGTGGCGTCATTCTGCCCCACTCCTGCCGTTTCAATAATAATAGCATCATAGCCTGCCTCTATTAATAGTTCAATAATGGCATCCATTGAATGGGCAATAGTATTTTTATCAGACCTAGTAGCCAAGGAGCGCATAAAAACATTTGGATGATCAATGGCATTCATACGAATACGATCGCCTAGCAATGCACCTCCTGTTTTTCTTTTACTGGGGTCTACAGAAATAATTGCAATGGTTTTACTAGGGTTGGCTAATAAAAAATACTGAATAAGCCTATCACAGAGCGTAGACTTTCCAGCCCCTCCTGTTCCGGTAAGCCCAATAATGGGAATATTTTTTTTCTTTTTGGAAGTATTATTTTTGGAAGTACTTTTTGCAGAAGAATTTTTCGAGGAAGAATTTTTCGAGGAAGAAATTTTAGAGTCATTATTTTGCAAAAGCGTAATAGCTCTACTTATTTGTCGAGGATCAATTTTTTTAGCAAAAGATAATTTAGGTAATTTTTTTGGAGAAAAATCTTTTAATGTATAATCACATAATTGAATCACTTGTTCAATCATGCCTTCAATACCTAATTTCAAACCATCTTCAGGTAAATATATTTTGGAGATACCAATTTTCTCTAAATAAGCTGCTTCTTTTGGTAAAATAGTACCGCCACCACCGCCTACAATTTTTATATGTTGATAGCCTGCCTCATTTAATAATTTTCTAACGTAAGTGAAAAATTCAATATGCCCACCCTGATAAGAAGTAATGGCAATACCTTGTACATCCTCTTCAATTGCAGCGGCCACAATTTCTTGTGCAGAACGATTATGTCCAAAATGAATAATTTCTGCGCCTTTTTCTTGAAGCACACGACGCATAATATTAATGGAGGCATCATGTCCATCAAATAAACTAGTGGAAGTAAGAATACGTATATTATTCATGCTGTAAAGCTAACAAATGTTAGCAACATGACAAACTAAAAAAACAAAAACTAACTACGCTTTTTTAGCAGCCTGTACTTTGGCAGCTGCAATAAAATGTACAAATAATGGTGCTGGATGTTCTACTGTACTTTTTAATTCAGGATGATATTGAACCCCAATAAAAAATGGATGATTAGGCAATTCAATAATCTCCACAAGACCTAATTCTGGGTTCACACCACTTGTTACCATTCCTTTTTCTTGGAATAATTTTAAGAAGGTATTATTAAATTCATAACGGTGTCTATGTCTTTCATTAATATTGGTGCTACCATAAATTTTATAGGCTAATGTATCCTTAGTAATGGTACAAGGATAAGAACCTAAACGCATGGTTCCACCCTTCATGGTAATTCCCTTTTGATCTTCCATAATGTCAATCACTGGATGTTCTGTATTCGCATCCATTTCAACCGAATGCGCTCCTTTTAAATGTAAAATATTACGCGCAAATTCAATGACCGCCATTTGCATACCTAAACAAATACCAAAAAATGGTAAATTATTTTCTCTTGCATATTTTACCGCTACAATTTTTCCTTCAATTCCTCTAGCACCAAAACCTGGTGCCACTAATAAACCATGCAAGCCTGCTAATTGTTCATTTACATTCTCATCTGTAATATTTTCACTATGTACATTCACTACATTCACTTTCACTTCATTCATCGCACCTGCATGTATAAAACTTTCTAAGATAGACTTATAAGCATCTTGTAGTTCAATATACTTTCCAATAAGTCCAATATTTACTGTGCTTTTAGGATGTTTTAATTTATCTAAAAAAATATTCCACTTCGTTAAATCTGGCTCTTTGAAATTTTGAATATTTAATTTCTTAAGTACAATTAAGTCTAATTGTTCCTTTTGCATCATCAAAGGCACTTCATAAATAGTACTAGCATCTAAAGACTCTATTACATTACCTGCTTTTACATTACAGAATAAAGCAATTTTTCTTTTGATATCATCATTCAATGGATGTTCTGTTCTACAAACAATCACATCGGGATGTACTCCTGTTTCACTTAACATTCTCACACTATGTTGAGTAGGCTTTGTCTTTAATTCTTTTGCTGCACTTAAATAAGGAATTAAGGTTAAATGCACCACCATCACATCTTCTTCAGGTAATTCCCATTGAATTTGACGCACGGTTTCAATAAAGGGGGTACTCTCAATATCACCCACTGTTCCACCAATTTCAGTAATGACAATATCAAACTTACCATCCTGGCCCAACAATAACATACGATGTTTAATCTCATCGGTAATATGCGGTACGACCTGTACTGTTTTACCTAAAAATTCGCCGGCTCTTTCTTTATTAATAACTGTTTGATAAATTCTTCCTGTAGTGACATTATTGGCTTGTGAAGTAGGTGTGCTTAAGAAACGCTCGTAGTGGCCTAAATCTAAATCGGTTTCTGCTCCATCTTCAGTTACATAACACTCTCCATGTTCGTAGGGGTTCAAAGTACCTGGATCCACATTAATATAAGGATCAAATTTTTGTATGGTAGTCGTAAAACCTCTTGCTTGCAATAATTTTGCCAAAGAAGCGGCAATAATGCCCTTACCTAAACTACTCGTTACACCGCCCGTTACAAATACATACTTTGCCATACTATTATTAGTTCATTTTTTGAAAATAGGATTTACCCAATAGGAATATTCTATTGCGTAGAAACCAGTTTCAAAATGGTTAATTTACTTTTTTGGACCTATCTTTAAGTGGAAAAATTCTAAGAGGTCGTACAAAACTACGCCAAAAAAGGGGGGCAACAAAATCATAGCTAAGGCTCAACAATAAATGTTTATAACTGTTATATAAAAGTGAACATCTTCAATTAAAATAAATAAAAATCAATGAAAAAAGCCATTTATGTCCTTTTTAGCGTCCTTTTGACAGCTAGTTTAATTAGCTGGAATTGGACAAAAACGCAACACCCCACCCTAGAAAAAGCGGAAGTAATTGAGTGCTTGAATATGGAAACACAACAAGCCTATCAATTAGAGGCTGGTACACCCGCTTTTGCTGGCATGCACCCCTCACCAATAGTAGTGAATCCAGAAAACCTATTGGGAAAAATGATGTCTTTTGATGCTGCCGATGGTAAGCAGGCCAATGCATATTTTATTGCTGCTAAAAAGAAATCTAATAAATATTTAATTGTCATTCAAGAATGGTGGGGATTGAATGAGAATATAAAAATGGAAGCAGATAAATATTATACTGACTTAGGAGACGTGAACGTAATTGCTGTAGATATGTATGATGGTAAAGTAGCTGCTACTCCAGATAGCGCTATGAAATTAATGCGCGGTGCGGATATGGGAAGAATGACTGCCATTATGCAAGGTGCTATTAAATACGCAGGTAGTAAAGCATCTATATATAGTGTGGGTTGGTGCTTTGGTGGCATGTGGAGTTTACAAACTGCCATACTTGCTGGACCACAAGCAAAAGGTTCAGTAATGTATTATGGTAGACCAGAATCCAATATGGAAAAATTAAAATCTATTCAGTGTGATATCATTGGATTTTTTGGCAACTTAGATCAAAGCCCTTCTCCCACCATGGTGAATGATTTTGAAAAGAACATGAAAGAAGCAGGTAAGAATTTATCTGTGAACAGATATCAAGCGGGTCATGGTTTTGCGAATCCAAGTAATCCTAGTTATAATGCTGCAGCTAAAGAAGATGCTTATGCGAAAGCCATTGCATTTTTAAAAGCACACTAATTGTTTGTACGTAAACTAAATAGATTTTCATTGAAAACTATTTAGTTTACTTTACCTATATATATTTAAAGAAAAATTAATAGCCTTTCGCAGGCACTAAGTAATTGGCTACATAATCTTGTACGCCTTGTTCAAGCGTTGAAAATGGCTTATTATATCCAGCAGCGCGCAGTTTTGCCATGTTGGCTTCTGTAAAGTATTGATATTTATCTCTAATATCTAAAGGCATATCAATGAATTCAATATTAGGTTTTAAACCTTGTGCTATAAAAGTATTGGCAGCTAAATCATAAAAGCTTCTAGCCTTTCCAGTGCCTAAATTGTATAAACCATTTTTGGTTGAAGTCCAATTAGATGCAAACATCTCATGCATCATCCATCCAATCACATCCACTAAATCTTTCACATAAATAAAGTCACGCAATTGTTCTCCGTCTTTAAAATCGGGGCGGTGACTTTTAAATAATTTAACCAAACCGGTTTCTTTGATTTGATTGAATGCATGAAAAATAACACTGGCCATTCTAGCCTTATGCCCTTCGTTAGGACCATAGACATTAAAAAATTTCAAGCCTGTCCAAATTGGAGGTTGCTCGGTTTGAGCTATTGCCCATTTATCAAATTCATTCTTAGATACACCATAAGGATTTAGTGGCACTAATTTATCTAAGATAGTATGACTATCCTCATAGCCTTGGTCACCACTACCATAAGTGGCAGCAGAAGAAGCATAAATGAAGGGAATTTGTTTTCTAGTAGCGTAATGCCAAAGCGATTTTGAATATTCCACATTCAGCTCTTCATGAATGGCATAATTAAATTCAGTGGTATCGGTTCTAGCGCCTAAGTGAATGATGATATCAATCTCATGCTCATCATTTATGAGTTGATCTAAAAAAGCCTGACGCTCAATAACCTTTGTATATGTTTTTTGTTCCCAGTTTTTTCTTTTTTCTTCCACACCAAAATCATCCACCAATAATAAATTAGTTAACCCCTTTTCATTTAAATACTGCACCATCACAGAACCAATAAAGCCTGCAGTACCGGTAATTACTATGGTAGGTTGTTTGGTCATTTATTTTGAAGCTAATTTATTTTCAATGGCAGTATCATAACTGTTTTTCCAACTAGCAATGCTTCCCCAATTTTCTCCATCCACAGTGATTGAACCATCTGTTACTTTACCCATCACCGTAAAATCAATATTAAATTGCTTCGCAGCTGTTTCAATTGAAGCTAATTGCGCAGTTGAACAAGAAACCACCACTCTTGATTGCGCCTCTCCCATCCAATAAGCATCTTTTCTTAAACTACTTGCATTTGAATTGACTTCAAAACCTTTATGATTATAAAAAGCAGATTCTAATAAAGTAACAATTAATCCGCCCTCACTAATATCGTGCGCACTTATAATTGCATGGTCTTTAATTAATGAGCTTACTAATTGCTGCAAAGTAAATTCTTCTTCTAAATTAAAGTGAGGTGCCTGAGAATGCGCTACCCCTTTTAATTTATGTAAGTATTCAGAAGAGCCAATATCGTTTCTTTGTGTACCTAATAAAACAATTGTATCTCCGTTATTTTTAAAATCTAAAGTCATTCTGTTTTTCATATCCTCAATAATACCCACCATACCAATGGTTGGAGTTGGGAAAACAGGACC
This sequence comes from uncultured Sediminibacterium sp., assembly GCA_937911175.1. GTDB lineage: Bacteria > Bacteroidota > Bacteroidia > Chitinophagales > Chitinophagaceae > Sediminibacterium. Next base: position 2,272 of record CALDSE010000016.1, on the reverse strand, counting down.
ATCCGGATTTTGATTGTAAAAACTTACATTACCACCTGTTACTGGTGTGTTGAACTTTCTACAAGCAGCCCCCATTCCTTCTACCGATTTTACAAACTGATAATACACTTCTGGATCATAAGGATTACCAAAGTTCAAACAGTTGGTTACGCCAATAGGCTCGCCACCAGAACAAACAATATTTCTTGCAGCTTCAGCAACTGCTATCATCGCACCCACTTCAGGATTTGCATAAACATATTTACTATTACAATCTACTGTCATCGCTAATGCCTTGCCTGTTCCTTTTGCAACAACCACTGATGCATCACTTGGTGCATTGGTAGAAGTATTGGCAGCACCCACCATGCTATCATACTGTGTATATATCCAACGCTTAGATGCAATGTTTGGAATTTGCACTAATTGCTTCACCGATTCTTGCAAGTTCGTGGTGTCTGCAACCGAACTCATATCAAATGCATTCACTTTTGCTAAATAAGCAGGTGCTTTATATTCACGCGTGTATTGCGGAGCACCTCCACCTAAAACTAATTCATATGCAGGAAGTGAAGCTTCTAATACGCCATTCATATAAAAATCTAACAAACCATCATCGGTTACTTCTCCAATATTAGAACAAGACAAATCCCATTTTTCAAACACGGCTAAAACTTGTGCCTCTTTACCTTTCTCTACCACCATCAACATTCTTTCTTGGCTCTCACTTAATAATAATTCCCAAGCCTTCATGTTTTGTTGACGCGTAGGTACTTTATCTAAATCGATGCGCATACCTACTTGACCTTTCGCACTCATCTCTGCGGTAGAACAAATAATACCTGCGGCACCCATGTCTTGCATACCCACTACACCACCGGTTTCTATCACTTCTAAACAAGCTTCTAATAATTTCTTTTCTTGGAAAGGATCACCCACTTGCACTGCTGGTAATTCTTCAACGCTATCCGCAGTAATTTCTGCTGATGCAAAACTTGCACCACCAATCCCATCTTTTCCTGTGGCACTTCCTACAAAAAATACAGGATTCCCTTTTCCTAATGCAATGGCGCTAACTGTTTTACCAGCTTTTACAATACCCACACTCATTGCGTTCACTAAAGGATTGGTATGATAACACTCTTCAAAATAGATTTCACCACCCACAGTAGGCACTCCAAAGCAGTTCCCATAATGTCCAATGCCATGCACCACTCCTGCTAATAAACGTTGTGTTTTTTTATCTTCTAATTTTCCAAAACGTAAACTATTCAATGAAGCAATTGGTCGAGCACCCATGGTGAAAATATCTCTTTGAATTCCACCTACCCCTGTAGCTGCACCTTGAAAAGGCTCCAATGCACTTGGGTGATTATGAGATTCAATTTTAAATACCACTCCATAATCATTTCCAATATCCATCAAGCCCGCATTTTCTTCACCAGCAGCCACCAACATTCTTCCTCCATCACGCGGTAAAGTTTTTAACCACTTAATAGAATTTTTATAACTACAATGTTCAGACCACATTCCACTAAAAGCACATAACTCTGTGAAATTAGGCGTACGTCCTAGTTTCGTTTTTATACTTTCAAATTCTTCTTCGGTAAGTCTTAGTTGCTGGGCGGTTTTGACGGTAATTTCCATTAGTATTTTCTTATTCTTTATAGATAACGCGAAGTTACAAAACCAGAGACTTAAGCTATCATGGATTTACCAACATTCAAACGCTTTGTTGTTAGTAGTTATAAAATGAATGATAATGATTATCAATAGTTTGCATAATTATAACATATATATAATAATATAATATTTAGATTTTATACACATTTTATGCATTCATAGACAAATCTCATCCTAAAAATATGAAAACCCCATAACTTTGGCTCATTATTTAATATTAAAATAATTTACATATGTCTTTAAGATTCGATGCTGTCAACCATGTAAGTCATGACCGCTCTAATAACCCAGAAGTTCATTCTCAAAAAATTACCGCCATTTTTGGTGAAAGCGTTTTCAATGTAAAAACTGCTAGAGAATATTTGAGTGATGAAGCTTATAAAAGTTTAGTGAACAGTATTAAAGGTTCTAAAAAAATTGAAAGAAATGTAGCAGGACAAATTGCTACAGGTATTCGTGCTTGGGCAGAGGCCAAAGGCGTTACACACTTTACCCATTGGTTCCAACCTTTAACAGGAACTACTGCAGAAAAGCATGATTCATTTTTTACATTAAAATCGGATGGTACTGCTATTGAAGAATTTGATGGCGCTGCTTTAATACAACAAGA
>CALDSE010000015.1 GCA_937911175.1 uncultured Sediminibacterium sp. | reverse complement strand
GGAGGAAACTCATTTTCACTTGTATTGATTGATTTTAAATCATAACCACCTTTCCCGTCACTTAATACAATTCTAACAAGTTCATCAGGTGAGTTAGGAATACCTTCATCTCCATTATCAAAAATAATTAAATCAATAAAATTATCATCATTAAAATAATAAGGTTTAATAGTATGTTTATTTCCTCCAAATGAAGAGAATGACTTGTCATTGAAAAGATTCTTTTCTTCAAATGTCTTTAATGTAGTATTCCAAATTAAAAACGTAAATGGTGCTTGAACTCCATTATAACTTGCGCCTGCATTAAATACATCAACCCATCCGTCATTATTAAAATCTCCACAGACTACACCATTAAAAAATGTACCATACTTTGAGCGTCCATTGTATGGCTTTTGAAAGATAGCTGTTATCAAATCTGGCATCACTCCTGTACCGTGATACCAATATTCAAAACCAAGTTGTCTTGCATTTGAGGCAACTTTATACCCCATAAATCTTCCCAAAGGATTATTTACTACTGGTATAGATTTATTTAAAGTATTGGTTGGAGTTGACTTAGATGTTAAAGTAACCGTCAATGAATATGATCCTGTTTTCTTTAACCCTGGTATATTCAAACTTAAACTTGAAACTGTTAAATTAGTATCTAACTTGAAAATTTGTTTAGAGCTGTCTGTCCAATTTACTAATATTGAATAAAGTACCCCTGCAGATGGAAGTTTTGAACTAAGCGTTACAACTAGCGGTAAAGTATCGGCAACATTATAAGTTCCAGTATCAAGATTAGTTGTGAATTTTATAGCTTCTTCCTGAATAACTACCACAGGTGGAGTTGCAGGTACTTCTGTTTTGCTACAAGCTAATACTAATAGAACACCCAAAGCAAAGATTACTCTTTTCATAGTTTTAGTTTTAATCTAACCTTTGGGGTTTTGTGAAGTTAAACATATAATCAATATAAAATATGTAATAGAATTACTAACCATTACCCCCAATTTTAAACAATACATAGTGGTTTGAGATGAGTTTATGTTAAGTGCGACTCACCGTCAGATCCGCAAAAGCCCTTAACTTTCAATGAGTTAGGGGCTTTTTTTGTTGAAGACCCATTAATGTCCATCCCTAACCCCTTTTGAATTAAATTTGAGATATGAAAATCACTGAAAAAGTATTTGAATCCTTTAAGTGGATTGATATAGAAAATCCTATAAAAGAGGATCTTGAAAAGATAACCAAGGAACATGGGCTAAACTACTATCTAATTAAAGATAGTTTAGAGAAAGGGCATTTACCAAAATACGAGAAAACGCATAAAATAGATTTTTTTATTTTTAGAGCTTATACCTCTAATATTAAATTACAAATTGATGAAGTAGGTGAAATGTCCAACAAAATTGCGTTTTTTATATTTGAAGATAAATTGATTACTATTCATAGAGCCCATTTTAATTTTTTGAACATACATGAAGAAAAACATATAAAAATAAATGAGCTGTTTTTAAGAATAGTGAAACTAATGCTAGGTACTTTTCAAAAGCCTACCTTTGAATTATCCAATAAAATTAGTGAAATAGAAAGAACTATTTTCTTAAAAGACTATCGTAAAGTATTATTGGAGGAACTATATTTTATAAAATCTCAATCTAGAATTTTAAAAAAAGTATTACATATTACCCAATCTGTAATGGAACAATCTGTAGATAATTTCAGCGCCTCCTATCAATATCAAGATATTAAAGATGAATTATTAAACCTGCTCACTTATAATGATGAGTCTGTTGAAAATGCAAACCAATTAATGACTACTTATTTATCGATCAGCGATCAAAAGAATAATGAAGTAGTTCGTTTATTAACCATTTTCTCTGCCTTCTTTTTACCCCTAACGTTTATAGCAGGTGTTTACGGTATGAACTTTAGGTTTATGCCAGAATTGAATTGGAAATGGGGTTACTTTTTCTCCATTGGATTTATGTTATTAGTTGTCCTTGTAATTTACTTGTGGTTTAGAAGGAAGAGAATACTTTAGCCTTTAAATACCCTTTATAAAATGATTAAAAAGCTACTAAGTATTGGAATTGTCATATTAACTGCCTGTTCCCCTTATAAGAAGATAGTCATTACTATGAGTAACATTCAAACTGAAAATTGGATGGATAAGCCCGAGTCCAATGTTATTTCTAAATTAGGCCCCTATAAGACTAAAACCTTGAATGAAACTGGCTATATTTTATTATTTGACTACAGCTCTTACAATCATACCCCACAAAAGGCACAGCCACCTAAAAATTATCAGCCTAACATGTATGCAAGTGTTGGAAAAAATAGACAACTTATTCAGCCCACTACCTATGTAACCAGTTCGGCTAAGCCTGGACTAGATGTGAACCAATTTGAAATTATCAGAGAGAAAGCCATGAAATTTTATTTTGATAAAAATAAAAATGTCATCTATGTTGATGCCATTGGCTACCCCGACTCTGTGAGATACGAACTTCGTAAAAAATAAAGCTGTTAAAATAAAAGAGACCCTTATTGCTAAGAGTCTCTTTTCGTATTTAGAACTAAACTTAAACTTTATTTTTTTGGCTCAGTAGCCGCTTTAATAACTCCACTTATATCCATAAATTCATCAGCTTCAGTCATTTTGTGATCTTTATTGAACTTAAATACACCATAATATTTATGTTCAATCTTTGCGCCATTGATGCCATCATCAGTCCATCTTACATAAGCTCTTACATCACCATTAGGCTTATAAGTAACAGAATCTAATCCTGGGTAAAGTTGAATATCATTCGCTTTAATATTATTCACTATACTATGTAAACCTTCAAGTCTTTTCATCAACTCTTCTTTACCAATAGTAGCCTCTAACCCATATCCAGCTCCATGCGCTTTAAGGGTATCTGATACATTTGAACTCCAAGTTTGTAAATCTTTGTTTGCAAAAGCTTCAAAAAGAGCTGTTGTTACTTTCGCATTTTCTTTGAAAGTTGTCATAGTAGCATCATCAGTTGAAGTCGTAGCTTGTGGTGTAGTACAAGCAAATAATGAAATGGCTGTAGCCATTACTAGGATTGTTTTTTTCATAGTTTTTTATTTTTTTAAAGCATTAAATTAGTTATTTAGTATCAAAAAGAAAGCTTTTTTACATTATTTTTTTATAAAATACCAAAAAAAGGCCCCCGATGTATCGGGGCCTTTTGCTATAAAATCCTATCTTTAATCTTATTTCTTTGTCTCAGTATAAGAATCTGCTAACTGACTACCATTGTAATAGGCGCTTTCAGTTTGAATTTGACCTTGGTCATTAAATGTGTGTGAAAAAACTAAAGCAATTTTAAACTTCTTATTGGTCTTCTTGTTTCTTAAACGCATTGACCACCAAGAATCTACCACCGAGCTTGGACCATCATGATCCAACATATCAGGATACCCTATTTCGTCAATACCTATTATTTCAATATTTTCAAAAAATGGTGTTAAGTCTTTTTTTCTCTCCTCTATATTTTTTGATACTCCATAAGCATAGTTAAGATCATTAAATCTTGCATTAGGCGCAAAGTCTGTAAACATACCATCCATATTAGCTAATGAGAAATTAGCAACCAATTTTCTCACTTTTACAATGTTTGGATGATTCTTATATAAAATACCATTGGTTAATGTTTGCTCAGATTCAGCATTTTTAACCAACATAGCTGTATTCATCGTAAAATTCATTCTTCTAATTTTTGTACCCTCTGCATTGAATATAAATGCACAATCATAAGGAGATTGAATTTTAAAACCTGACTTTTTATTAATAGCAAAGAACATATTAAAAGTATACACCCAAAGACCGTCTTTCTTATACTCTAAAGCATCTGGATAAGAACCTTCTGTTTTTGTAATAGAGAAATTAGTATAGTTGTTCGCATAATTTTGAGCATTGCGAATACATGTTGCTAAATCTTGGCCTTTATAATCCCAATTCGTATTCATGGCATTGAAGGCCTTAAAATCGTCGGTCGTTAAACTTGTCATAGTGGCTGCGTCTCCCTTCACAAAAGCTTGCATGAATTTTTCTACCACATCAATAGAAGGATGTTTGTCATAAATAACCCCATTAGGATTTTTTTGTGCATTCACTCCCATTAATACACATAATAACAAGAATGTTGAAAATAATTTTTTCATTTGAATTTTGATTTTAATGAATATTGAAGTTAAGTGTTTACTTTTAAAAACAAAGTAAAATAATTGTTACCTTTCCCTAAAAACAAAACCCTTGTAAATACAAGATTTACAAGGGTTTATAAATGATCTAACCTAGCTTATTACGATTTAGCCGCTATTTTGAATGTTTTGGTAGCCGTATTAGTGCTTTTAGACTTAGAAGTAACTACCACCGTAGCTGTTGATAAAACACCTGGTGATAAACTATTAATAGCAATAGCATTCGTAGCTGCTGTAGTGCTTGAAATATTTTTATTAAATACAGAACTGTTATCTGAATCCTTGGTCACTTTAACATCAATGGTCACTCCATCCTTTGGTAAGGTAGAAGTTACATTTACATTAATCTCCTGTGCCCCACCTATGGCTCCATAAATTTTTGTGTAATCAATTTCAGTACTTACAGGAATTTCCACTTTAAAAGCAATATCTACTTCTGGAACAATTACTACCGGAGGTGTCACTGGCGCAGGTGAATCGCCCCCTTTGCTACATGCCATAAGCAGGAAAGGAAGGGCTACTAGTAAAATTTTATACTTTCTCATATTGAAACAATTTAGTAAAGATGTTATTAAGAATAAAGGTAATATTTTACTAAATTAGTACAAAATGAATTCCTAGTGAACTTTAAATTGGTTTGTTTAGCTTTAGCACTAGGCCAGTTACCCACATTCTTTCACAACTCGCAATAATTCAGAGATTTAGGAATAACTTGTAAAGGAATTTTAAAGCTGGAATTCCAATGAGTTTTGTCAAGATGTTAAAGAAGTTTTTATTTATTACTGTTTTTGTAGCCCTGCTAACGCCTTTTAATGCATTAAATGCCCAGCTTTCTGCAAAAGACAGTCTTATTTACACTGAGGCGGTTAAAAATGTAGTTGCTTCCTACCATAAAAATATTGGCGACCAAACGGGCAAATACAACGGAAGTCAAAATGCAGGTTATACTATTTCTTTTTACGAAGGACATCCCTATTTTTTTAAAGATGAATTAAGTAAGGGTAGCATCACTTACGATCATGTAGTTTTCGACAATGTTGCATTATTATACGACGAAGCCAAGGACTGGGTTATTTTACAAGACAGTACCCACCGTATTCAATTAGTAAGTCAGAGGCTACAAGGCTTTACCGTATTTGACCAGCCATTTATACGTTTAGAAAAAAATGCCAATACACCCATTGTATCCACTGGCTTTTATCAAGTACTATATGATGGAAAAATTAAACTTTATAAGAAAGAAGTTAAAATAATTAAAGAGAAATTTACCAATACCCCTGAATTAAAAGTTTTATTTGAAAAGCTTAATTACTACTATATCAAAAAAGCAGATCGTTTTTACCGAATTGTAAAAAAGAAGGACTTTTTGAAAATATTTAACAATAAGGGTAAAGAACTAAATGATTTTATAAGTAATGGAAAATTGAATTTTAGAAAAGATAAAGACAATACACTTACTAAGCTTGTTACCTATTACAATCAATTAACCTCTACTGAAATTAAATAATAGATTGCCTACATTTTCAAAATATATTATAGTTATGATGGCCTTATTTTTGGCTAGTACCAGCTATGCGCAGTCCGATACCAGCAGTAAAATAAGCCTAGAGGTAAATAATGCAAGCCTATACAGTCTAGTGGAAAAAATAGAATCCCAAACTTATTTTCATTTTTTTTACGATAGCTCTAGCCTGGGTAATTTTACCATTAGCTATACAACTGCTCCAAAAAAAATAACCACTGCCCTAGCGGAAATATTTACACCCTTGGGCATTCAATTTTATTTCGATAATCAAAACAATATTTTTTTAACGAAGTCCAAACTACTGAGCTTAGCCATCAATGATTATTTTTTTACTGGCATAAAGCAAACTTCTTTAACAGTCAGCAATGACCTTGCTTTTGAAACAGAAGAAATTGGCCCTATTCAAGAAGCCTTAGTCGATAAAAAAGTATATGAAGTTGGCGATAAAGCACTAAGTGGTACTCAAAATATTATTGCACTAGCAGGCTATATTAAAGACAGTAAAACAGGTGAGCCAGTGGGAGGCGCTTCTGTATATATTGACAAACCAAGAATTGGCGCCAGTACCGACCAATATGGTTTTTACAGCATCTCTCTTCCTAAGGGACGCCATATACTCAATATTCAAAGCATTGGTATGCGCGATGTGAAAAGACAAATTGTTTTATACAGCAATGGCAATATGGATGTTGATTTACAAGGCAGTATTATGTCACTTAAAAGAGTGGTAATTTCTGCGCAAAAAATTAGCAATGTGAGAAGCACGCAAATGGGCGTTCAAAAACTAGATATAAAAACAGTAAAGCAAGTGCCTGTTGTTTTTGGAGAAGCCGATATATTAAGAGTAGTTACTACCCTACCTGGCGTGAAAACAGTGGGTGAAGCAAGTACTGGCTTGAATGTAAGAGGCGGTTCTTCCGACCAGAATTTAATTTTATTCAACGACGCCACTATTTATAACCCAGCGCATTTCTTTGGCATGTTTTCGGCATTTAATCCTGAATTAATTAATTCAGTTGAATTATATAAAGCTAGTATACCTGCTAGTTATGGCGGAAGGCTGTCTTCTGTATTAGATATCACCAGCAGAGAAGGTAATAAAAAAGAATTCACAGGATCTGCAGGTATTGGTTTATTAACCAGCAGACTAAATATTGAAGGCCCTTTAGTAAAAGATAAATCGTCCTTTATATTGGGTGGAAGAACTACTTATTCAAATTGGTTATTTAATTATTTACCTGAAGACTATAAAAATAGCAGAGCCGATTTTTATGACCTTAACCTAATTGTGAATCATCAAATAGATAAAAAAAATACGCTTTATTTCACTGGCTATTTAAGTAATGATAAGTTTAATTTAAATAGCGACACTGCTTATAGCTATGGTAATAAAAACCTATCTGTAAAATGGAAACATATTTACACCACTAAATTAAATAGCTTAATTACAGTAGGTAATGACAATTACAATTACGCTATCAATAGCCAAAAACTTCCACTAAGTGCTTACCAATTAAGTTTCAGTATTAATCAATCTTATTTCAAAGCACATTTTAATTACAATATTAACAGTAAGCATAGTATTGACTATGGTGTTAATTCAATTTATTATTCTTTAAACCCAGGTAATTATATACCACTAGGTGAAAAGTCGCTTATCAAACCAGATATCATTCCAACAGAACAAGCCCTAGAATCGGCCTTATACGCAAGTGAACACTACACCATTACCAGTGCCCTTAAATTAGATGCGGGCATTCGTTTTTCAGTATTCAATGCATTAGGCCCTAAATCCGTCAATGAATATGCTGCAGGCATACCTAGAACAGAAGAAAATATTTTAAGATCGGTTAATTATGCAAGTGGTGCTGTTGTTAAAACCTACGGAGGCCCAGAATACAGATTAGCTTTACGCTATGTCATTGATGAAACTTTTTCTTTAAAAGCCAGTTACAATACTCAACGCCAATACATTCACTCCTTGTCCAATACCACAGCCATGGCCCCTACCGATGTATGGAAACTAAGTGACCCCAATATTAAACCACAAATAGGTGATCAACTCTCTTTTGGAGTGTACAAGAATTTAAAATCGAATACGATTGAAACCTCTTTTGAAGTGTATTATAAAAACATTGAAAACTATTTAGATTTTAAGAGTGGTGCCAAATTAGTTATGAATAAAAATATAGAAACCGATGTCATTGGTACCAAAGGAAAAGCATACGGAGTAGAGTTATTAGTGAAAAAACTTTCAGGTAAATTAAATGGATGGATTAGTTATACTTGGTCTCGTATTTTACTACGCATGAACGACCCTACAGCAGGTGAAATAATTAATAAAGGGAATTTCTACCCTGGTAACTATGATAAGCCAAATGATATAACCGTTATTGCCAATTACCGCTTTAGTCACCGCTTTAGTGTATCAATGAATAGTAATTATAGTACCGGCAGGCCTATTACCCTACCTATTGGTTTATTTAGCTACGGAGGTTCCATGCGTACTTTATATGCCGAAAGAAATGCTTACCGCATTCCCGATTATTTTAGAACCGATTTTTCTATGAATATTGAAGGCAATCATAAAGTGAATCAGATTTTCCATAATTCATGGTCCATTGGAGTGTATAATTTAACAGGGCGTAAAAATCCTTATTCAATTTACTATGTTTCTGAAAATGGAATGGTGAATGGATACAAGCTTTCTATTTTTGGCAATGCCATTCCTTATATTAATTTAAATATTAAGTTTAAATAAGTCAATATGAAAAAGATAATTATATATAGCTTATTCATTCTTGGTCTTTGGGCTTGCAAGGAAAAATATATTTCCCCTGTCGTCTCCCCTAATACCGGCTACTTAGTGGTAGAAGGCATTATAAACAGCGGTGCTGGAGAAACCAATATCATACTAAGTAGAACGGTGGCCTTGTCTTCCAATGCCATTAACTACGAGAGAGGCGCTAAAGTAAATGTAGAGGGAGATGATAATAGCCTTTACCCTTTAAAAGAAATATCAAATGGGCATTACAGCGTTTCAAAATTGAATTTAAACGCCAATAAAAAATATAGAATTAATATTGCAACAATGGATGGTAAAAAATACTTATCCAATTTTGCTGCAGTGAAAAATAATCCAGCTATTGATAGTATTAATTATAAAACAGAAAGCCAAGGCCTACAGTTTTATGTAGACACCCACGACCCTTCTAACAATACCAAATATTACCAATGGGATTATACCGAAACCTGGGAATTTCATTCTCCATTCCAAACTTATTTAAAATATAAAATAGCGAACAGCGCTAAAGGACAACAATACAGCGTGGTATTTTCCGACTCCACCAGATTTGGATTTGATATGGGCCAGTACATTTGTTGGAAAACCGAAAATTCAAGTTCTATATTAACAGGTTCTACTGCCAATATGAGTAGCGATATTATTCACTTACCTATTCTTTCTATTTCTCCAGCTTCATGGAAATTAAGTGTATTATATAGTGTTAATGTAAGGCAGTATAGTTTAAGCAAGGGGCGTTATGAATTTTTACAAAGAATGAAAAAAAATACAGAAGGCACAGGTTCTATATTTGATGCACAACCTTCTGAATTATCTGGTAATATTTATTGCACAACCAACAACGACCCTGTCATTGGCTACATTGATATTTGCCCAGTCCAAGAAAAAAGAATTTTTGTTGACCCTTATAAAGTGCCTAATTGGGCTTATTGGTTATACAAACCTAATTGTACTGAAATTGATGTAACTAATAATAGTGATAGTATTCAATTGAAGTCCGTCAACTTACTGCCCACTAATTATAAAGATATTAATGCAATGACGGGAGCTATTATTAGTTTTTATGCAGCCCCTCCTGAATGTGTGGACTGCAGACTTCGTGGCTCTAATATTAAACCCTCTTTTTGGAAATAAACTACCTACACTATGAAGCAGCATATATATAATAGCATGGTTGGTTTAATGGCAGCATTTTTATTAATGATAAGCTTGCATGCAGCAGGCCAAAAAAACGAATTGACATTCTTACAAAATAGCGTTGAAAATTATACCAAAAATAATTTACAAGAAAAAATTTACGTTCATACCGATAAGAACTTCTATGTAGCGAATGAAATTTGTTGGTTTAAGATATATAATGTAGACGCTATTTTCAATAAGCCTTTAAATATCAGTAAGGTTGCTTATGTAGAATTAATAGACAATAACAATAAAGCCGTTTGGCAAGAAAAAATTGCTTTAACTGAAGGCACTGGTAATGGATCCATACTTATTCCTAGCGCCATTGCCACTGGTAATTATACCCTAAGGGCTTATACCAATTGGATGAAGAATTTCAATGCTAGTTTTTTCTTCGAAAAGAAAATATCTATTCTCAACCCCTCCTTAACACAAGAAAATAATTATACACCTACTAAAGAAAATTACTCTATTCAAATTTTTCCAGAAGGTGGTAACTTAGTAGCGGGGCAATTCTCTAAAGTAGCTTTTAAAATTGTCAACCAATTTGGTAAAGGTATTCAAGCCAAGGGGTATTTATTAAATGAAAAAGGCGATACCATTACAAGCTGCAATACTTCTTCTTTAGGCATAGGCAGTATGGGTATGGGTAGCTTTACTTTCACCCCTCAGGCAAACCAAGGCTATGGCTTATCGCTTACCACTAATGACGATAAAATAATAAACCAAAAGCTACCCAATGTATTTGACAAGGGCTATACCCTTAGCCTTGGGAATAGCGCCGCTGCCGTTTCTCCAAATGATAATGCTTCTAGAGTAAATATTAGCATTGCAGGTTTAGCACTTGAAAATACAAGTGTTTATTTACTAGTGCATGCAAGAGGCATTGTTTCTCATGTAATAGCAGGTCAAATAAAAAATGGTAGTAGCAACTTAACCATTGATAAAAGTACATTAAACGAGGGCATTAATATTTTTACTTTATTTAATCAAGCAAAGGAGCCTGTTTGCGAAAGATTGTATTTTAACTACCCTAAAAATGTGCTTGAAACAAGTCTTGAAATAGAAAGCCCTGTTTTAGCAAAAAGAAGAAAAGTAAATCTTCAAATTGCTACCAAGCAAGGTATCAATGGCTTTACTGCTGCAAATGCTTCCATGGCTGTTTATAAAATTGATTCCATTCAAAGCCTTGATGAAAATAATATTCAAAATTATATTTGGCTTAATTCCGACTTAGTAGGCCGTATTGAAAACCCAGGCGCTTATTTCCAAAATGTAAATAATAATACCTTACTAGCCATGGATCAATTAATGCTAGTGAATGGATATCGCCGCTTTAAATGGGAAAATGTTTTAGCGAATACTACACCAAGTTTTAAATATCTACCAGAATATGCAGGTAGTATTATTACGGGAAAAATGGTGCAAAAAGGAACCACTACTGCCGCAAAAGAAGTTACAGGCTTTGTCTCTATGCCAAGCAAAAACACTTTATTTAAAGCAGGCATTAGCGATGAAAATGGTCATATTCAATTTGAATTCCCTCAGCTTTATAATGACGGGCAATTAATATTGCAAGCAGATAGCAGCAAGTATTATGCACATAAAATTGAAATTGACAACCCTTTTTATATAAGTAAAAATAATAGTCAACTTATTGAGCCCATGATGCTACCAAGATTGAATAAAGAAATTATTCAACAATTAAATAGTAATGTTGAAATTCAAAACCATTTTAAAGCCGATTACCTAAATCGTTTCCAAGCCCCTAGTTTAGACAGCAATGCCTTTTATTATAAACCAGACTATACTTACTACTTAGACTTATATGCACGCTTTACTACCATGGAAGAAGTCATTAGAGAGTATGTTACTCCCATGACTTTATCTAAAAATGATGGCAGATTCCAATTAGCTGTGTATGACGACCAGAACAAACGTTTCTTTGATAAAGCCCCACTTGTTTTATTAGATGGTGTGCCTATTTTAAATATAGATAAGTTTATTGAATACGATCCTTTAAAAATTAGAAAATTAGAAGTGGTCAGTAGAACCTATTTTTCAGGAAATCTGGCCTTTAATGGTATCGCTAATTTTATGACTTACAATGGAAAAATGGAAGGCTATGAACTAGATCCAAGAGCCACCCTAATTGATTATAAAGGACTTCAAATACAAAGAGAGTTCATGGCGCCTGTTTATGAAAATCAAGCTCAGATAGACAACCGTAGCCCGGATTTTAGACATTTATTACACTGGTCTGCTAATATAAACACCTCTTCAAAGGGTAAAATTAATACTGCATTTTATACATCTGATGTACCGGGCAAGTATGCTATTGTAATTCAAGGAATTAGCAAGCAAGGCCAACCCCTTTACAAAGAGATTACATTTATTGTACAATAAGCATTCCATTAGCTTCATTTACAAGCATTTACCACTAGTCCATCTTTATTTTGCCATAAGCGAAAAAAGTAGGAATTTAACTGTCACAATCAACCCCTTTACAACGCTTAAACAAATGAAAAAAACAATCCAATTTAGCCTTCAAACCATTGCATTATTTTGCTTTTTTTTTATAACCCTAGCTTCTTGTAGTAGTAAAAGAAGTAGTAAGCCCACTATATTAGTTTTCTATAAAACAGGTGGCTATTACCATGAGTCTATTCCCACAGGCGTTAAAGCCATTCAAGACCTTGGTGATAAAAATGGTTTTGATGTAGATACGACTACTAATGCGAATAAGTTTGCAGAAGATAGTTTGAAAAAATATGCTGCCATCGTTTTTTTAAGTAGCACTGGAGAAATATTATCGGGTAACCAAGAAATTGCCGTAGAAAGATATATGCAAGCAGGTGGAGGTTTTGTTGGTATTCATGCCGCTACAGATGCTGAATACGATTGGAACTGGTATGTGAAAATGATTGGGGGCTCTTTTAAAAGTCACCCTGCCAACCAAGAAGCTACCTTAATTATTAACGATAAAAATCATCCTTCTACCGATAGCCTACCTGCTACTTGGACTAGAACTGATGAGTGGTATAATTTTAAAAATTTAAACCCTGATGTTAAAGTACTTATAAGCATTGATGAAAAATCTTACCAAGGTGGAGAGAATGGCGACAAGCATCCAATGGCTTGGTACCATAATTTCGATGGCGGTAGAGTATTTTATACAGAACTAGGTCATACCAATGAATCATTTTCAGAACCTTTGTATTTAAAACATATTTTAGGAGGTATTCAATATGCCATGGGAGATAATACAGCTGATTATAGTAAGGCAAGCAGTGTATTTGCACCAGATGAAAGCCATTTCACCAAAACCGATTTAGTAAAAGGCACTTTCTTCGAACCTACTGAAATTTCAGTCCTTCCTAATTTAGATGTATTAGTGGTTCAGCGTCGTGGTGAAATATATTTATATAATAGTACTTCTAAAAAAATGAAGCAAGCAGGTTTTTTAAATGTGTATTGGAAAACCAATGCCCCTGGTGTAAATTCTGAAGAAGGCTTATTAGGTGTGAAAGCCGATCCCGATTTTGCAAAAAATCATTTTGTGTACATGTTTTATAGCGCTCCCGATTCTTCTGTGAATAGACTGTCTCGTTTTACTTTAGAAAATGATACTATATTAAATAGTTCTGAAAAAGTAATCTTAGAATTTTATGAGCAACGCGATATTTGTTGCCATACCGGTGGCTCTATTGCCTTTGGTCCTAACAAAACTTTATTTGTTTCTACAGGTGATAATACCACCCCTTTCGATGAGCCTAATCAAAAATATGTAAGTCATGGTTATGCGCCATTGGATGATCGCCCTGGTCATTATCAATATGACGAGCGTCGTAGCTCCGGCAATACCAACGATTTAAGAGGAAAAATTTTACGCATCAGCGTAAAAGACGATGGTAGTTATGAAATACCTGAAGGAAATTTATTCCCTAAAGGCACAGACAAAGCAAGACCAGAAATTTATGTAATGGGAAATCGTAATCCTTACCGTATTTCCGTAGATCCTAAGAATGGTAATTTATACTGGGGTGAAGTAGGTCCAGATGCCAATGTAGATAGTTTAGATACAAGAGGTCCTCAAGGATATGATGAAGTAAACCAAGCACGTAAGGCGGGTTTCTTTGGATGGCCTTTCTTTATTGGTAATAATTATCCTTATCATATTTATGATTACGCAACGGGTAAGTCGGGCCCAGCTTTTGATCCGGCTAAACCTATTAATAATTCAAGAAACAATACTGGTTTAACTGAATTACCTCCAGCACAACCTGCCTTTATTTGGTATCCATATGGCATTTCAACAATGGACTTCCCTTCTTTAGGTGCAGGTGGACGTACCGCTATGGCGGGTCCAGTTTATTACAGCGACTTATATCCAAAAGAAACAAGATACCCTTCTTATTATGATGGTAAATTCTTTTTCAATGAGTGGATGCGTGGTTATATTAAAGCAGTTACCATGAAGGCCAATGGAGACTATGATAGAATGGAACCTTTTATGCCGAATACTAAATTCCATGCTGCTATTGATATTGAAGTAGGTCCTGATGGTCGTTTCTATGTATTAGAATACGGCTCAGGATGGTTTAGTAAAAATGAAGATGCAGGATTGTCAAGAATTGATTATAAGAAATAAAAAATAGTCTTTCACTAATAAAAAATGTATATGAACAAGCGCCAATTTATTAAAGATGTTTTATTAACTACTATGGCTACCCCATTAGGATTAGCAGGCATAGCCCAAAGTTTTAAACAGAAAGAAAATGTTCCTGCAATAGTTTTGGCTAAAGACGATGCCTTTTGGTTAAGTATTAGAAATCAATACCTATTAAAACCAGATTATATAAATCTTGAAAATGGTTATTATAATTTTATACCTCAACCTTTATTAGAGAAGTACATTCAACATATTAGAGAAGTGAATTATCAGGGTTCTTATTATATGAGAACAGTACAATGGGAAAATAAAAATAAAATTGCAGCAAGGCTTGCTGAAATTGCAGGTTGTTTACCTGAAGAAATGATCATTACTAGAAATGCAACAGAGTCACTTGATTTAGTAATAGGTGGGTTTGACTGGACTGCAGGGGACGAAGCGGTAATGGCTGTGCAGGATTACGGCTCCATTTTAGATATGTTTGAACAAGTTAAAAATAGATATGGCGTCATCACTAAAAAAGTATCTCTACCACTTCATCCAAAAAATGATGAAGAAATTGTAAACCTATATGCAAGTGCAATAACTGAAAAAACCAAAGTGATGATGATAAGTCATATGGTAAATATTACAGGACAAATATTACCTGTTCGTAAAATTTGCGATATGGCTCATTCAAAAGGAGTTCAAGTAATTGTAGATGGAGCTCATTCTTTTGCACATCAAAAATACCGTATTGATGAGCTCAATTGCGATTATTATGCAACCTCTTTACATAAGTGGCTAAGTAGCCCATTAGGGGCAGGATTTTTATACATTAATAAAAATAATATTAAAAAACTATGGCCTTTGCTTGCAGATGGAGAGAAAGATATTAATAAAATAAATAGATTAAACCATATTGGTACCCACCCTGTTCATACCGACCTTACTATCAATGATTGCATAGATTATTATGAAATGATTGGTGCTGAAAGAAAAGAAGCAAGAATGTATTTTTTACAAAACTATTGGACAAGTAAAGTTAGAAACCTACCAAGAGTGATTATTAATACGCCAGCTGAATCTAGCAGAAGTTGTGGTATTGCCAATATAGGTATTGAAGGTATTACGCCTGGGGACTTAGCCAATCGCTTAATGAAAGAACATAAAGTATTTACAGTTGCTATTGACGGCGCAGAAGTATTT
The DNA here is from genome assembly GCA_937911175.1 of uncultured Sediminibacterium sp. Taxonomy (GTDB): domain Bacteria; phylum Bacteroidota; class Bacteroidia; order Chitinophagales; family Chitinophagaceae; genus Sediminibacterium. Next base: position 14,299 of record CALDSE010000015.1, on the reverse strand, counting down.
GGATGTAGAATTTGTCCAAATGTATATACTACTATTGAAGAATTAGATACCTTTGTATTAGCTATAAAAAAACTTTCCAATAATGTCTAATGATTTTATTAGAACTACAGAATTAACTTCACTTTATAATAATATAGAAAAGTCCAGCACATTGGATATTCTACATAATATAAATACAGAAGATAAGAAGGTGGCTATTGAAGTAGAAAAACAAATTCCTCAAATACAATTATTGGTGAATGCTGCTGCAGAGAAGTTAGCGAATGGCGGTCGATTATTTTATATAGGCGCGGGCACCAGCGGACGTTTAGGCTTAGTAGACGCTAGTGAATGCCCTCCTACTTTTGGGGTTTCTGCCGATTTAATCATAGGTATTATTGCAGGTGGTCAAAAAGCAATGTTTCATGCAGTTGAAAATGCAGAAGATGATACCCATCAAGCATGGATCGATTTACAAGAACATAAAATAACAAGTCAGGATATAGTCTTAGGCATTGCTGCAAGTGGCACTACCCCCTATGTTATGGGTGGTTTACAAAAATGCAGAGAGGCAGGTATTCAAACGGGTAGCATTAGTTGCAATAAAAATAGTCCCGTAAGTGCTGTTGCCGATTTTCCCATTGAAGTAGTGGTAGGCCCTGAATTTTTAACAGGAAGCACTAGAATGAAAAGTGGTACTGCACAAAAAATGGTTCTCAACATGATTTCAACTACAATCATGATTAAATTAGGTAGAATAGAAGGTAATAAGATGGTGCATATGCAATTGACCAATAAAAAGCTTTTTGATCGCGGCGTAAAAATGATTATGGAAGCCACTCATATACAAGATGCCAGTATTGCTGCTCAATTATTAAGCACGCATGGTTCAGTAAAAAAATCGATAGATAATTACAAACCTTAGTAATTAGTTTTAGCAATAATTTTTAATAATAAATTAGCTATAAGTCATAACTACAAGTCCTAACTATAAGTCTTAATGCGGAAAACTAATCTTTCCCATCGTAGTAGGAACTTTAGTAGAATGCCCGCCTGCTAGTAATGGACTTCCTGCCACCGCCTCATTGGCCAGTAAAGCAAATAAAATAGCTTCTTTAGCATCGGGATGAATACCTATTTCAATGGAAGATGCAATAGATATATTAGGTAGTAAACTATTTAAATTTGCCATTAATAAGGAGTTATGCATTCCCCCACCACTTACATATATTGTAAATGAAATAGTAGATGGTAAATTATTTTGAATAGCTGCTGCAATAGTTTCTGCAGTAAACCTATTTAAAGTAGCCATAATATCTTGATCAGATAATACGATTCCCATTTTTAATTGAGCTTCATTTAAATATTCAAGGTTGAATAATTCAGGGCCAATGGTTTTAGGAAATGGTAAAGAGAAAAAAGAATCCTTTTTTAATAAGTCTAATAATTCTCTATGAATAGTCCCCTGTTTGGCAATATGGGCGTCTTTATCGTAGCTTATACCTTCAAAATGTTTTCTGGTATAGGCATCCATTAAAGTATTACCTGGGCCTGTATCCGTAGAAAAAACTTGGTTTAATTTTCCATTGGCTGGTAAATAAGTAAAATTGGCAATGCCTCCTATATTTAATAGCACTCTATTTTCAGTAGCATGCGAACACAATAAATAATCGCCATAAATGGCCAAGGGTGCACCTTCCCCTCCTGCAGCAATATGTTTTTGTCTAAAATCACTAATGGTAATTATACCTGTTCCTGTGGCTATATGATCTCCATCTCCAATTTGTAAAGTGGCTGTGCCAAACTCATCATTCGGATGTAACGATTTTGGTGCATGAAAAATGGTTTGTCCATGACTAGCAATTAAATCTACCTCTGTTGGTTGTACATTCCAACTTGATAAACTGTCCTTTACCATTTTAGCATGTTCTGATGCAATCCATGGATGCATTACACATAATTGGGCTAAGGATATATTTTGTTTGGAGAATATAGATAAAACTTTTTCTTTAAAAGCGGGTGAGTAGGCAACTGTTGTAAAATGATCTAGTACCACGCTTGTTTGCACGCCTGCACCTGTAATGGAGCATAAGGCAATATCCAACCCATCCAAAGAAGTGCCACTCATTAGGCCTATAATTTTGCGGGATGGCTTATTCGCTATAGTATATAAGTCTTGAATATTGGGATGCATAGGGCTAAGGTACGAAATGGACTTGTAAATGCTTGCAATTAACAGCAATCTGCCAATTTTCCACACCCTTCTAAAAGCATTCAAATTCAATGTCTTATAGTGTAACTTTACCTTCAATAAACAATATTTATGCTTAAAGTGGGCGTGTTTGGAGTGGGGCATTTGGGGAAATACCATTTGAATAATTGGAAAGAAATTCCTGAGGTAAGTTTAGTGGGATTTTTTGATCCCAATAATGATAACGCCAAAGAAGTAGAGAAAATCTACGGCCTGAAAAGGTTCATGGACGAAGAAGCCTTAATTGCTGCCTGTGATATCATTGATATAGTAACTCCTACCCAACATCATTTTCCTGTTTGTGAAATGGCTATTAAAATGGGTAAAAATGTTTTTGTTGAAAAGCCGATGGCCAATACCATTGAAGAAGGCAAGGCCATTGTGAATATGGTGAAAGAAGCCAATGTAAAATTACAAGTAGGACATGTTGAAAGATTTAACCCCGCTTATACGGCTTTAAAAAACGCTTCCTTAAACCCATTATTTATAGAAGTGCACCGTTTAGCACAGTTTAATCCAAGAGGCACAGAAGTAAGTGTCATTTTTGATTTAATGATACACGATATTGATATTATTTTAAGTATTGTAAAAAGTGATATCAAAAATATGTCAGCTAGTGGTGTGGCAGTACTTACCGATACGCCCGATATTGCCAACGTAAGAATAGAATTTAATAATGGTTGCGTAGCGAATTTAACCAGTAGTAGAATTAGCATGAAAAAAATGCGCAAAATAAGATTGTTTCAAAAAGATGCTTATATAGGTATTGACTTTTTAGAAAAGAATACTGAAATTATTAAGCTTAAAAAGCCTGAAGATGCGGATACCTTTTCTTTTGATATAGAAACGCATCAGGGCACTAAAACTATTTCAATTGAGAACCCGGTGATTGAAGATGGCAATGCTATTAAGGCTGAGCTAAGTAGTTTTGTACATGCCATTATCAATAACGAAACCCCCGTGGTGAGTGAGATAGATGGTTTTTTAGCCATGGAAGTAGCCCATCAAATTTTAGAGAAAATTAGCAAGAGTAGTCCAACTTTAAAAGATAGTACTGAGGCGAATGAGCCCATGCCGCTTGAAGACTAATTGAATAGAATACTAATAGCAGATTACTAATAAACTAAAGAAATTTAATAATAAAATTATTAGATATCTAAGAAAAACGCTTGGTTAAAATATAATTCGCAATGGCCATATCTAAGGGCCTCGTAATTTTAATATTCTCAAACTCCCCTTCTACTAAAAATATAGGCACCCCACTTGCTTCCACTACATTGGCTTCATCGGTAAAAGAAGCCTGATAATTTTGCTCAAAGGCTTTTAATAATATTTCAGACTGAAAAGTTTGTGGCGTTTGAATAAGCATTACATCCTCTCTATTAATTAAATGATGTTTCTCTCCTTCCATAAGACGAATGGTATCGGTGGCAGATACAGCAGGAATAGCAGAACCTTTTTCTACCGCTTGCTGATAACATCTTTGAACCAAGGCCGGCGTAAGTAAACACCTTACAGCATCATGAACAAATACAATGGAACTTGTAGTAACTTTTGAAAGACCATTTTTCACCGACTGAAAACGGGTTTCCCCTCCTACTACAAAATCAAAAGTATTTTTAAACTTATTTTTTTCGATTATTTTTTTTCCTTCATTAATATATACTTCAGGAAGTACAATTACTATTTCGATATCAGCAAAAGCAGCTACAAACTGGTCAATGGTATGTAATAATATAGCCTTATGCTCAATTTCTAAAAATTGTTTAGGGACCACAGAACCCATTCTCTGACCTGTTCCGCCGGCAACTATAATGGCAATTTTTTTTGAATACATACTGAATCTTAATCTAAATTTTACACTACTTAACTTTCTAATTAATTATCTACTTACTTATCTAATTACTTATCTAATTATTTAATCAAATTATTTAGCTAACAACTTAATAGCTTCAGCTTCTAAATCTTTTTTATTGATAGGTGCAGTACCTACTAATTCACAAACCATACCTCCTGCTATATTTGATATCTCAGCAGCTAAGCTCATATTTTTAGTAGCTGCATATACAAGACTTGCTACTGCTATCACTGTATCTCCAGCGCCACTTACATCGGCAATATTGCGAATATGGGTAGGGATTAATTGATGCTTACTAGCCGTCTCATAATACACCCCATGTTCAGATAAAGTAATAAATGAAATTTCATGCCCTAAGTTTTCTTGAAGCGCCTTATGCATTTTTTGCATATTTTTTTCATCAACGCTATCAATAGCTATCTTTAAACCTTCTTTCACTTCTTTTAAATTGGGTTTAAAAATAGTACAGCCTTTATAAGCTAAAAAGTTTTTTTGTTTTGGATCTACTGCAGTGGCAATACCATGAGTCTTACAATAATCAATGACTGTGGTAATTATTCTTTCGGTTAATACACCCTTATTATAGTCTTCTAAAATAATTAAAGCAGGTTTCTCTTTATTGACATACTCAATAAAATTAGCCAAGAGTTGGTCTTCTTCTTTGGTAGTAATATCGTTAGTGTCTTCGTGGTCTAAGCGCATCATTTGTTGATTGCGTCCCATGACCCTTACTTTATTGGTAGTTACTCTTGTATCTGTAGCAATAACATAGTTAGTGTTAATGCCTTGTTTTTTTAATAATTGTTGCAAGTCGGCTCCTTCTGTGTCCTTCCCAATAACAGCAAATAAGGTAGTAGGTGCTCCTAAAGAGCCAAGGTTTAAAGCTACATTGGCAGCTCCTCCCACTCTTATTTCTTTTCTTTGCAATGAGACAATAGGTACAGGTGCTTCTGGTGAAATACGGTCTACAAAGCCCCACCAATAGGTATCAAGCATAATATCGCCAATAACCCCAATTTTGGTGCTCGATAAACTAGTAAATAACTGCTGTATTTCTTTTGCTTCCATGGGTATTAAGCCGCTTTTTGATTACGTAATGCTATATAATACAAAGGTATGCCCATAAGTGTAATTACCAAGCCCCATAATGAATAGAATGGCTTCGTATATACAAGACCAATACAGAATACTGTAGCCATTACAATATATATAGCAGGTAAAACGGGATAGCCAAAGGCTTTGTAAGGTCGGTGTAAATTGGGCTCCTTTTTTCTTAAGATAAAAATACCAATAATGGTAAGTACATAAAATATGACCACGATAAAAGAAACCATGGTTAATAAGTCGCCATACTTTCCACTTAAACATAATAAGCTTGCCACAAATGCTTGTATCCATAAACCATAGGCTGGTACTTCGTTCTTATTTAAGGTGCCTGCTTTTTTAAAGAACAAGCCATCCTTCGCCATGGTATAATAAACTCTTGAACCTGCCAATATTAAACCATTGTTACAACCGAAAGTAGAAATCATAATCATAACGGCAATAACAATAGTTCCAATGTTTCCTAAAACTGCATTAGCAGCTGTAATAGCTACCCTATCATTTTCAGCAAAGGCCATATCATTTAAAGGAAGTACATATAAATACATCAAATTCGCACTGATATAAATTAAAGTAACAATACTTGTTCCTAAAAATAAACTCAAACCAATATTGCGTTGTGGATTTTTAATTTCTCCTGCAATAAAAGTAACATTGTTCCAAGAGTCGCTACTAAATATAGAACCCACCATGGCAGCCGACATTAGACCAATTAAGGCAGTACCTCCCACAGGCACCCAACTATTGGTAACGGTACCATCTAAGGCAGTGGTTACAATATTTTGTTTGGCTGCAAATGCATTAGTCCAATTTAAATCCCAATAATTATTTTTTGCAAATAAAAACCCCACTACAATTAATCCAAATAATGAAATGAGCTTGGTAAAAGTAAAAGTGTTTTGTATGATTTTACCTTCCTTGACCCCTCTAGTATTGGTATAGGTTAAAAATAGAATTAAACAAATGGCTAGTATTTGTGCAGCCGATATTTGAATAAAGCCCAGGTCGGCAATGATATTACTTTCCCCTACCGAAGGAATTAAATAAGCGGTAAACTTACTAAAGGCCACTGCCACAGCGGCGATGGTTGCTGTTTGAATTACGGAGAAGAAACTCCAGCCAAATAAAAAGGCGACTAAAGGGTTATAGGCTTTTTGTAAGTAAACATACTGCCCTCCTGCTTTTGGATACATGGCACTTAACTCCCCATAACTTACCGCAGCGGTTATAGTCATAAAGCCAGTAATTAACCAGGCGGTAATTAACCAACCAGCACTACCCACATATCTTGTTATTTCACTACTTACAATGAATATACCAGAACCAATCATTCCACCTGCTACAATCATAGTAGCATCTAAGGCACCTAGTCTTGGTTTAAATTCAGTTGTTTCGGCTGTATCGGTTGTTGACATGGTTGTATCGTTATTAGTTGTAAAGTTATTAGAGTAATTAAAAAATCCTTCCCGAGTTTCTGGGGAAGGATTTAAGTTAAGTTATTTTTTTGAAATATGTTCCGAATTAAGCCCCTTTATAATATCGGATGTAATATCGTAAGCCGTGTCTTTGTAATACATTAAATCGGCATTGCTTGAGAATATATAAGCAAACTCTTTATTCTTATTATACTTTTCTAAAAAAACTTCAATTTTCTTTTTTACATCTTGTAAACGCCTAAAACTTTCTTCTTGTAATTCTTGAGATAATTGTTGTTCTTTATTGGTATAATTTTTTTCTAACTGAGCCAACTCTTGTTGACGACTTCCAATTTCAGCCTGAGATAAACTACGGCCATTTTTTTGTAAGTCCTGGTACTTGGCAGCAAAAGCATTTTTAAGCGCTGTTAACTCTTTTGCATTTTCCATATCCTTTACTTGTAAAGACGATTTTACTTCTTTAAAAAACTCATAACTATTTTGAATAGAGTCAATTTCAAAGTAAGCGACCTTGCTGCCAGCACCCCCTGCAGCAGAAGCTTTAATAGGCGTATTACTACTTGAAAAATGTAGGATATATAAAACAACTACCGCTACTGCCAAAACACCATTGAAGATCCAATTATTTGATTTCATTTGAAATTTTTAAAAATTTAGGAGGATAGAAAATCGCCTAGCTTCTACCCTATAAAAATAGGTAAAATTATAAATCTAGCTATCAAAATAGACATAAAAAAAGCAGGAAAAGTTGCCTAATCCTGCTTTTTAACAAATAGTATGCCTATTAATTATTCGTCGTCGTCAAAGCTCATCGCTTCGCGTGTTGTAGCCAATACCTCGTATTCTTCTTTGCTACCAACGATTAATTTTTCGAACTCTTTTTGACCTGTACCTGCAGGGATTAAATGACCTGTAATAACGTTCTCTTTTAATCCTAACATCAAGTCCACTTTACCTTGTATAGCCGCTTGGCTTAATACTTTAGTAGTTTCTTGGAATGATGCTGCAGAAATCCAGCTTTGAACACCTAATGAAGCCTTAGTGATACCTAATAAGACTGGACGAGCCGTAGCAGGTTTTGCATCACGCACTTCCACTACTTTTTTGTCGGCACGACGTAAGATAGAATTCTCTTCTCTTAATTCACGCACTGTTACAATTTGACCTGCTTTTAGTTTAGCACTTTCGCCAGCTTCAGTAACTACTTTCTTATCGTAGATACGATCGTTCTCTTCGATAAAATCAAAGCGATCTTCTAAATCTTCTTCTAAGAACTTAGTGTCACCTGCATCAACGATTTCAACCTTCTTCATCATTTGACGCACGATCACTTCAATATGCTTGTCATTAATTTTTACACCTTGTAAACGATATACTTCTTGAATCTCATTCACCACATATTCTTGAACTGCAAATGGACCTCTAATCGCTAAAATATCAGCAGGTGCAATTTGACCGTCAGATAATGGAGAACCTGCTTTAACGAAGTCACTATCTTGAACCAAGATTTGACGTGTTAAAGGAACCAAGTATTTCTTCACCATACCGTCTTTAGATTCTACAACAATTTCTCTGTTACCACGCTTGATATTACCAAAAGCAACGATACCATCGATTTCACAAACAATCGCAGGGTTACCCGGATTTCTTGCTTCGAATAATTCAGTTACACGTGGTAAACCTCCTGTGATATCTCTTAATTTTCCTAATACTCTTGGAATTTTAACAAGTACATGTCCAGACTTAACCTCTACACCCTCTTCAATAACGATGTGAGAGCCTACTGGTAAGTTGTACATTTTATTGTCCTTGCCGCCTTCTAATATAATAGTAGGAATTTTTGTTTTATCCTTAGATTCAATAACCACTTTTTCACGGTGACCTGTTTGCTCATCCGATTCATCACGGTAAGTAAATCCTTCTAAGATATTTTCAAATTTAATTTTACCATTTTGTTCTGCAACAACTACGTTGTTGAATGGATCCCATGTACAAATAATATCTCCTTTCTTCACTTGCGCGCCATCTTTAACAGCTAACAAAGCACCGTAAGGAACGTTATTGGTAATCATTAAACGATCATTCTTCACATCCATAATTCTTACTTCACCTGTACGTCCAATAACTACTTTTACTTTGTTGCCATCGTTATTAATAGTATCTACTGTACGTAAACCATCGAACTGAATAGTACCATCAAACTTAGCGTTTAAGCTAGATTCAACAGAAGAAGAACCCGCAACACCACCTACGTGGAATGTACGTAATGTTAACTGCGTACCTGGCTCACCAATGGATTGTGCCGCAATAATACCTACAGCATCTCCTTTTTGAGTGACATAACCAGTGGCTAAGTTTCTACCATAACAGCTTACACAAACACCACGCTTAGATTCGCAAGTTAATACCGAACGAATGTCAACGGTTTCGATGCCTGCATCTTCCATGGCTCTTGCTACATCAATCATGATTTCTTCACCCGCTCCCACCATTAATTCATTGGTTAACGGATTGAATACATCATGTAATGAAGTACGACCTTCAATTCTATCTGCTAATGGTTCAATAATATCTTCGTTATCTTTTAAGGCACTTGTTGCAATACCGCGTAATGTGCCACAATCTTCTTCAGAAATAACAACGTCTTGTGATACGTCTACTAAACGACGCGTTAAGTAACCAGCATCTGCAGTTTTTAACGCTGTATCCGCCAAACCTTTACGCGCACCGTGTGTAGAGATAAAGTAATCAAGTACGTTCAATCCACCTTTAAAGTTAGATAAGATTGGGTTTTCAATAACCTCAGATCCTGTGCTACCACTCTTACGAGGTTTAGCCATCAATCCACGAATACCTACTAACTGCTTCACCTGAGTCTTACTACCTCTTGCACCAGAATCCAACATCATGTATACTGAGTTGAAACCTTGTTTGTCAATGGCCATCTCACGGATTAATGTTTCAGTGATACGCGTATCGACACGGCTCCAGATATCAATTACTTGGTTGTAACGCTCGTTATTGGTAATTAAACCCATGTTATAGTTTTCCCAAACTTCTTCTACTTCAATTTTAGCGCCATCTAATAATGCTTGTCTTGTTGCAGGAACCACTAAGTCGTTCACGTTGAAAGACAAACCACCGCGGAAGGCCATTTTAAATCCTAAAGTTTTAATTTCATCCAAGAACTTAGCCGTTGTAGGAACATCAGTGATTTTAATAATATCACCAATAATTTCTCTTAAGCTTTTCTTAGTTAATAATTGATTTACAAAACCAACTGCTTTTGGTGTGTGTTGATTAAAGAGTACACGACCCACTGTTGTTTCAATTAATTTATTTACCAATACTCCGTTTTCACGAATATTTGTTTTTACTCTAATATTTGCGTGTAAATCTATTTTGTCTTCGTTGTAAGCAATGATAACCTCGTCTAAATTATAGAACGCTTTACCCTCACCTCTTACGACTAAATCTCCCATTGATTTTTTACCCTTAGTAATATAGTATAAACCTAATACCATGTCCTGAGAAGGAAGAGTGATAGGCGTACCATTTTGTGGGTTCAAAATATTATGAGAAGACAACATTAATAATTGTGCTTCCAAAATAGCCGCATGGCTTAATGGAACGTGCACGGCCATTTGGTCACCATCGAAATCGGCGTTGAACGAAGAGGTAACTAGTGGGTGTAATTGAATGGCCTTACCTTCTACCAATTTAGGTTGGAAGGCTTGTATTGATAAACGGTGCAATGTTGGGGCACGGTTTAACATCACTGGATGTCCTTTCAATATATTTTCTAAGATATCCCAAATCACAGCTTCTTTTTTATCTACTAATTTTTTAGCAGACTTCACTGTTTTTACAATACCTCTTTCAATTAATTTACGAATAACAAATGGCTTAAATAATTCAGCAGCCATATCCTTTGGTAATCCGCACTCATGCATCTTTAACTCAGGTCCTACTACAATTACAGAACGACCAGAATAATCGACACGCTTACCTAATAAGTTTTGACGGAAACGACCTTGCTTACCTTTTAATACATCTGATAAAGATTTCAATGCACGGCCACCTTCTGCTTTCACAGCGTTAGACTTACGAGAGTTATCGAATAAAGAATCGATAGCCTCTTGTAACATACGCTTCTCATTACGCAAGATAACTTCTGGTGCTTTAATTTCTAACAAACGCTTTAAACGATTGTTACGAATAATTACACGACGATATAAATCGTTCAAATCAGAACTTGCGAAACGACCACCATCCAAAGGAACCAATGGACGTAATTCTGGTGGGATAACAGGAATATATTTCATTACCATCCACTCTGGGCGGTTGGTAATATGTGTTTGTGCTTCACGGAAAGATTCAACCACGCTCAAACGCTTTAAGGCATCTGCTTTACGTTGTTGAGAAGTTTCGTTGGCTGCTGCATTACGTAAAGAGAAACTTAATTCATCTAAATCTAATAAACCTAATAAATCGTGTACCGCATCGGCACCCATTTTAGCAACGAATTTTTGAGGATCGTCGTCAGGTAAATATTGATTTTCTTTTGGTAATGTATCTAATAAGTCTAAGTACTCCTCTTCAGTTAATAAATCGGCTACTTTGAATTCACTTTTAATACCTGGTTGGATAACTACATAACGCTCATAGTAAATGATAGTTTCTAATTTCTTAGAACTCATTCCTAACAAGTAACCTATTTTATTAGGTAAAGACTTAAAGTACCAAATGTGCACTACAGGTACCACTAATTTAATGTGGCCCATACGCTCACGACGTACTTTTTTCTCTGTTACTTCTACACCACATCTATCACAAACAATACCCTTGTAACGGATACGCTTATATTTACCACAAGCACACTCGTAATCCTTTACTGGACCAAAAATACGCTCGCAGAAAAGACCATCGCGCTCTGGTTTGTAAGTACGATAGTTAATGGTTTCAGGTTTTAAGACTTCTCCGAAACTTCTTTCCAAAATATTGTCAGGGGATGCCAAACTAATAGTGATTTGCGAAAAAGCGGGACGTTGTCTATTCTCTTTTTTGAATGCCATATTATATTATTAAGAAAGGGTGTTAATGAATTAATTCGTTTTCTGTTATGCTTGATTAATCAAATTTTAAATCTAAACCTAAGCCTCTCAATTCATGTACTAATACATTGAAAGATTCAGGGATACCAGCTTTAGGGATATTCTCGCCTTTTACAATGGCTTCATATGTCTTAGCTCTACCGATGATATCATCAGATTTAAGTGTCAATAATTCTTGTAGGATATTAGCTGCACCATATGCTTCTAATGCCCATACCTCCATCTCACCAAAACGTTGACCACCAAACTGCGCTTTACCGCCTAATGGTTGTTGTGTGATTAAGCTGTATGGTCCAATAGAACGAGCGTGCATTTTATCATCCACCATATGGTGTAGTTTGATCATGTAGATCACACCCACTGATGTTTTTTGGTGGAAGCGCTCTCCTGTTTCTCCATCATATAAATAAGTATGTCCGTTATTAGGAATCTTTGCTTTATCGCATAATGCTTCAATTTCTGTAGTGCTTGCACCATCAAAAATTGGCGTTGCAAATTTCACACCTAACTTCTTACCTGTCCATCCTAAAATGGTTTCATAGATTTGACCCAAGTTCATACGAGAAGGTACCCCTAATGGATTCAATACGATATCCACTGGTGTTCCATCTTCCATGAATGGCATATCTTCTGCACGAACAATTTTAGCAACAATACCTTTGTTACCGTGACGGCCCGCCATCTTATCACCCACTTTCAACTTACGCTTCACTGCTAAATAAACTTTAGCTAGTTTCAATACACCTGCTGGTAATTCATCACCAATAGAAATATTAAATTTCTCACGCTTGTAACGACCTAATTCTTCGTTGTACTTAATACTGAAGTTGTGTAATAATGTGTTGATTAAATCATCGGTCTTCTTCTCACCTGTCCAACCTAATGGGTTTACGTTTTGGAAATCGATAGTCGCTAAATTCTTCGCATTAAATTTGCTTCCTTTAGAAATTAAAGTTTCTCCAAAATTATTCACCACACCTGGTGTAGTATGATCTTTTAAAAGTGTTTGTAATTTTTCAATTAACAATTCTTTTAATGAAGTAAAGTTATGCTCGTGTTGTTTCTCCACTTTATCTAACAATGCTTTCTCACGTACTTTACCACTCTTATCTTTCTTTGCACGTTGGAATAATTTTTTATCAATTACAACACCCTCTGTTCCGTTCGGTGCTTTTAAAGAAGCATCTTTTGCATCACCTGCTTTGTCACCAAAGATGGCACGCAATAATTTTTCTTCTGGAGTTGGATCTGATTCACCTTTAGGCGTAATCTTACCTATTAATATGTCTCCTTCTTTAACAGTTGCACCAATACGAATAATACCATGTTCATCTAAGTCTTTAGTGGCTTCTTCAGAAACGTTTGGTATATCAGCTGTTAATTCTTCTTCTCCTAATTTAGTATCACGTACTTCTAATTCATATTCATCAATGTGAATGGATGTAAATAAATCTTCACGCACGACTCTTTCACTAATTACGATGGCATCCTCAAAGTTGTAACCCTTCCATGGCATGAAGGCCACTTGTAAGTTACGACCCAATGCTACTTCACCGTCTTTAGTTGCATACCCTTCTGTTAAGAAATCACCCTTCTTCACTTTTTGTCCTTTCTTCACAGCAGGACGCAAGTTGATACAAGTTGATTGGTTCGTCTTAATGAACTTCGTTAGCTTATATATAATTAAGTCTTCGTTGAAACTTACTAAACGATCAATATCATTTCTATTGTAACGAACATGAATTTCATTTGCGTCAACAAATTCAATAACACCATCGCCTTCAGAATGTAATTGAATACGTGCATCACGTGCAGCCTTTCCTTCTAATCCAGTTCCTACGATAGGTACTTCTGGACGAATTAATGGTACCGCTTGACGTTGCATGTTAGATCCCATCAAAGCACGGTTCGCATCATCATGCTCTAAGAATGGAATTAAAGAAGCACTCAAACCAACAATTTGGTTAGGAGCGACATCCATAAATTCAACATCTGTTTTATCCAAGATAGGGAAGTCTCCTGTTTCACGAGAAGGTACTTTATCTTCAGAAAATTCATTCTTGTCATTTAATGGAACATTACTTTGTGCAATTTTTGCTGAATCCTCTTCTTCTGCACTCAAATAAGTTAAATGCTTTAAGCTCACTTTACCATTGTCTACTTTACGGTAAGGTGTTTCAATAAAGCCCATATCATTAATCTTTGCGTGTACACACAAAGTAGAAATCAAACCAATGTTCGGTCCTTCTGGTGTTTCAATCGTACACAAACGACCATAGTGAGAATAGTGTACGTCACGCACCTCGAAACCTGCACGCTCACGACTTAAACCGCCGGGTCCTAGAGCGGAGATACGACGCTTATGCGTGATCTCACTTAAAGGATTGGTTTGGTCTAAGAACTGAGACAATTGAGAAGTACCAAAGAAAGAGTTGATAACCGAAGATAAAGTTCTCGCATTGATTAAATCCACTGGAGTAAATACCTCGTTATCACGCACGTTCATACGCTCACGAATAGTACGCGCCATACGCGCTAAACCTACACCGAACTGAGC
>CALDSE010000014.1 GCA_937911175.1 uncultured Sediminibacterium sp. | reverse complement strand
TTTGAAGAATTAACATATCTTTCATCTCATCCGTGATATATGGTTCATCATCGTGTGGAGTGTTATTCATTCCCTTCCAACCTCCACCAATGGTTGAATTTCTAACTTTTACGGTGTGGTATTTGTTCAGAGCACAAAAAAAGGACTTTGCGTGATTAGCATATCCTGTTACTCCGATAAAACATGTATGTGCAAGTATTTTCATTAATGATAATATAATGAAAATATGTTAAAATGTCAATTTATATTAAAGACTTTTTATTTTCCAATAATTCATACATATTATGAAATACAAATGGATTTAATGCCACTTTTTTAAACTCTTCTAAAAATAGATTAAACTCGGGATGACTATTGTCCCACACTTTTATTAGTTTATATTGACCTTCACTAAAAGTCCCCCAATTTGTTATTTTACCAAAAAATACTTTTGTTTTCATACCAAAAATACCATGTATTAGTTTCAGAAATTCCGTCATTTCGGTATAATTACTTTGTTGTACAACAAATGAACATTTAACACTTGTTAAACTTTTTATTGTTGATATAAATTTTAAATTTGATATTAATTTATGATCATATGATATTGAATTATCTAAAAACAATAAAGTTTCAAAAGTAATGCCAGACAGAATTGAGATTAATACGAAAACCCATCAAGTTGAGCTTTATGTTAATAGTAAATAAATTAGTGAGAATAAACTTCTACTAATTTTTCTATTGCTTTTCTTCCAGTATCTCCCATATCAATTGTAAAATCGTTCACATATAAATTTATATGCTGACGCATTACATCTTCAGACATTTCTTGTGAATGCATTTTAATGTAATCGGGTAAAATCTCGTAGCTATTTTTAAAAGCATATTGCACACTTTGTTTAATAAGTGCATCTATGTTTGCAATATCATTAGGGTCAATATCATTTCTTGCTATAATGCCGCCCAGTGCAATAGGAGCATTGTATGTTTCTTCGAAATAAGTACCCAGGTCTATCCATTTGCTTAAGCCTTTAGAAGCATAGGTAAAACGGTTTTCGTGAATAATCACCCCTGCATCTACAGTGCCACTCAGCACTGCTTGTTCAATCTCATTAAACACTAAAAATTCTTTATTAGTCACCTTAGGAAAAGCTAAACTAAATAATAAATGAGCCGTGGTATTAATGCCTGGAATGGCCACGCGCATAGCTTCAGTATTGGGTTTGCCGCCCGCTTTGTTTTTATCTTCTTTATAAATTAATAAAGGGCCTACGCCTTTGCCTAAAGCACCTCCGCTATTTAATAAACTATATTTATTTTTAACCAAGGGCCAAACACCATAACTAATTTTTGAAAAAGGAAGTTTGCCTGCAATAGCCCATTCATTTAAAGTTTGTACATCTTCTAAATGCACTTTAAAAGTATAGCCCTTGGTATCTATTTTATGATTTATTAAAGCATCAAAAATAAAGGTATCGTTAGGACAGGGAGAAAAACCAATTTCAAACTCAGGCATGGTTAGGCAGTTTATGAAGTGCGTCTAAGTATTGCAACAAAGTTTCATTTAAATTATAAATGGCTTCTTTCATTTTCCATTTGGCTTTATTTCTTTCACCTACATAATTGGATACCGCACGAATTTGAATAAAAGGAATATGTAAATCGCGTCCCATATAATGCAGTGCTGCGCCCTCCATGGATTCCAGGCTTGCTTTATAACGGCCACTGTATAAATCCATTTTATTTTTATCGGTGCTAATGGTATTAATAGTCACTGCTTTTTTAGTAGGCAGGTTCAATACATTGTACTGCTTTAACCATGGGTTGGGTAAAGATTTTTTTTCATAAGGTGCATCATTGGGCTTGTCTAATTTCAAATCAAATAAATCTTTCCAAACTTTATTTTCCATTACGCCAATATCTCCCGCAAAATCATCTTTCACTGCAAACACTTTTCCCAATGGAATTTTTTTATCAAAGCTGCCGCAAATACCCACTTGAATAATAAGGGTAGGGGTTTCTTGCACAAACATTTTCATTAGAGAAACGCTGCTGGCGAGTAAGCCAATACCCGATTCATGAAAGCCTACCGAAAAACGCTTGTTATTGGTAGCAAAAGAGGGGTTAATTTTTTGAAAGCTGGGCATCCATTCCCCGTTGGTAGCCGCAGTAATAATTACACGCATAGTACAAAGGTCGGGAAAGGCCTCTGAAAAATGGTTAAGTTGGCCATCAAATTTATATCTTTGTATAAATAAGGCAGACATGGTGTATTTAACAAGGGCAGAACATTTTAATGCAGCGCATAAGCTAGCGAATCCTAATTGGAGCAAGGAAAAAAACGAGGAAGTGTTTGGGGCTTGTGCAAACGAAAATTGGCATGGTCATAATTATGAAATATTGGTGACGGTAAAAGGAGAACCCGATGCTGAAACAGGATTTTTATTTGATGTAAAAAAGTTAAGCCAGCTTATTAATAAATACGTGGTTGATGAATTAGACCATAAGAACTTAAATATAGATGTGCCCTTTATGCAAGGGCAAATGTGCAGTACTGAAAATTTGGTTATTGCCATTTGGAAACAACTAGAACCACATATTCCAGCTCAGGTAAAATTGCACTGTATTAAGTTATATGAGACTCCTCGTATATATGTTGAATATTTTGGTGCCTAGAACCCCTTTGTTTGTAGTAAAATTTTGTCGAAAAAGGGTAAAATTCTTAAACGTTTAACTGTTTATATTAAAGACTAAACAATTCAAGCCCTTACACGTTATAATTAATGTAACTTTGACCTCTTAATTTGAAGCATGGAACAAAAAGTAGCAGTATTTAGAAAAGAGCATTTTAATGCTGCCCACAGATTGTTTTGTGCCGACTGGTCTGACGAAAAAAACATGCAAGTTTTTGGACCCTGCGCCAACCCAAATTACCACGGACATAATTACGAACTAATAGTACAAGTAAATGGTGTGCCTGATCCTATTACAGGATTTGTAATTAACACCAAAGAACTAAGTACCATTGTTAAAGAAGAAATTGTATCCCGATTTGATCACAAAAATTTAAACTTAGATACCGACGTTTTTAAAAATTTAAATCCTACTGCTGAAAATATTGCAATAGTTATTTATAATTTAATAAGACCACGTATTGATAAAGCATTAGACTTAAAAATTAGGTTGTATGAAACAGAAAGAAACTTTGTCGACTACCCCGCTTAAGGAGCAGCATATCGACTTAAGTAATTTATTAATAGAAGAAATGGGCGATGAGCATAAAGCTTCTTCAGTGGAAACCCCACTTCGCGCCGATGCATTCGACACAACAGATGAAGAAAAGATAGCCGCCATTGCACCGCATTTCAAAGCCATTATGGAAATATTAGGAATGGATTTGCGTGACGATAGTTTAAAAGGTACACCTCTTCGTGTTGCTAAAATGTATGTGAAAGAATTGTTCCAAGGTTTGAACCCTGCGAATATGCCAAGTATGACATTGTTTGAAAATAAATTTCAGTACAACGAAATGTTGGTTGAAAAGAATATTAATTTTTATACGAACTGCGAACATCATTTTGTGCCCTTCTTTGGTAAAGCACATGTGGCTTATATCAGCAGCGGTAAAGTTATTGGATTAAGTAAATTGAACAGACTGGTTGAATATTTTTCAAAGCGCCCACAAGTGCAAGAGCGTTTAACGATGCAAATTGGAAAAGCACTTCAAACAGTATTACAAACACAGGATGTAGCCGTGATGATGGATGCCAAGCATTTATGTGTGTCTAGTAGAGGTGTAAAGGACGATAGTTCTAACACTATTACTAGCTTTTTTGGTGGCAAGTTCCAAGAAGAGAAAAGGAAGATGGAATTCTTAAAATATATAGATATAAACGAATAGATGGTTTTTGGTTTGGTTAGTTAGGTAGAAAATTAATGGCGAAGTAAACTTCGCCATTTTTTATTTATTTTTGTCAAAACAGTGAAGATGTCAAAACATGCATTTATATTCCCAGGACAAGGAAGTCAATTTGTGGGAATGGGAAAAAATTTATACGATACTAATACTACCGCAAAAGAAATGTTCGAGAAGGCCAATGAAATTTTAGGCTTCAACATTAGTGATATCATGTTCACAGGAACCGATGAGCAGTTAAAGCAAACCAATGTAACGCAGCCTGCTATATTTATACATTCAGTTATAGCCTATTTAACCATGCCTGCAGAAAATGCTATAACACCTGATATGGTGGCTGGTCATAGCTTAGGAGAGTTTAGCGCACTGGTGGCTAATAAAACTTTAAGCTTTGAAGATGCACTTCGTTTAGTGAGTGTGCGTGCAAAAGCGATGCAAGCTGCTTGTGAAATTCAAGCCTCTACTATGGCTGCTGTATTAGCATTAGCCGATGAAAAAGTAGAAGAGATATGTTTGCAAGTACAAAAAGAAACAGGAGAGGTAGTAGTGCCTGCTAATTATAATTGCCCTGGTCAATTAGTGATTTCTGGAAGTATTAAAGGAATTGAAATTGCTTGTGAGCAAATGAAAGCAGCAGGTGCAAAGCGTGCCTTGGTATTACCAGTAGGTGGTGCTTTTCATTCACCCTTAATGAACCCTGCAAAAATTGAATTAGCCGCCGCCATTGAAGCCACTACATTTAACACACCTATTTGTCCAGTCTATCAAAATGTGGTTGCAAAAGCAGTCACAAACCCTGCAGAAATTAAAGAAAATTTAATCGCACAATTAACCGGTGCGGTGAAGTGGACACAAACCGTTCAAGCCATGGTAGCCGACGGCGCCACTCATTTTACAGAGGTAGGCCCAGGCAAGGTTTTACAAGGTTTGGTGCAAAAAGTACACAAAGAGGCAGTAGTAGACGGAGTAAACTAAGAATTAACACTATAATTAGAATATAGTCTAGCCCTTCAAGCAATCTTGAGGGGCTTTTTTCGTTGTTCTAGTATGCAGTTATACCTATATATATTAAGAATAAATATAATATTTTAATCATATTGAAAAGGAGGATTCTATATATTATTTTGGGGATCTTGCTGCTTTCAAAAGTGGGGGTGGGGCAGACTGTTACTTCATCTAAAATTTCTGTTTGTGATTTTGAAAATTTTACCCTTACAATTTCACATACACAGAGAATATATTTTTTTATTGATAATTCTATAGACAATGGAGTTACTTGGACTCCTGGAAATATTTTTTATTCTACATCTTCATCAAGTCCTTATAAAAGTGATCAAGTAATTTCAATAAATGCAAGCACAAAATATAGAATAAGATTTAATACAATTAATAGTCAATCGGGCTTAACAACGCTAGATCCCAATTTATTCATAACATGGAATGCTTTACCAAATGCTACTGTTGCCACTCCATCTACAATTTGTAATGGAGTAAGTATAAATATTGGAAGTTCTACAGTATCTGGTAGTACATATAGTTGGTCCTCAAATGTTGGTACTTTTTCTTCAACAAATTCAAATCCAAGTGTCAGTCCGTCTTCAACTCAAACTTATACCTTAACGGAAACAATTACTGCAACAGGTTGTTATAATTCTAACAATATTGCAATTACAGTAAATGCTTTACCAGTAATTAATAGTTTAATAGACACGACAAAGGTTTGTGGAACAACAACTATTTTAGATGCTGGCGCAGGGTATTCAAGTTATTTGTGGAACACAGGAGCAACTACAAGATATATAACAACCGATATTACCCAGAATTATTTTGTAACCGTTACAAATTCATCCTCTTGTTCAAATATTGACTCTACTTATTTAAGCATAGTGGATGCTAAGTTATTTAATAACGATACAACAATCTTACCTGGAAGCACTGTTAATCTTAATGCACATGGCATTTTAAACAGTGCGAATCGTGCTGTGCTTTATGATTTTTCAAATGCGAATGCATTAAATGATTTTGTTACTTTAACAACTTCTAGTGGAACAGTATCAATAACTACTAATGGTGAAACAGGTAAAGGGGTTGAGCTAGTACGAGCAAATAATTGTTGTAGTGACGCAGAGATGAAAACAACTAGAGAAGATTTTGGTTATGGAACATATGAAGTAGACGCTTATAGTGCATCTGGGATTGCCGATCAGAGCTTTGGTATTATGGAACAATCAGGTTCTTGGTTAAATAGGGTTCTAAATATTGGAACTAGGCCAGCGAGTACTGATAATCCAGGTTGGGAGGTTTACTTTAAAGGAATTAGCATTGCTTCATCAGGTATTAGCCCGGTTAGTAATAATACATGGTATAAGATAAAAGTATATATAACCCCAACCTCATTGAAAGTATGGTTGAATAGTACAGTTTTATTTGATGGTGCTTTACCATCTGCCATAACTAATCCTAGGGGAGCCATTAGAGTGGGCGCCTACGATGTGAGTAGGTATGATAATATAAAATATACACCGCTCCAAGAATTATCCTATTTGTGGTCTACATCGGAAACGAATCAAAATATAACAGTAACACCCACTGCTACTTCAACTTATCAATTAAAAGTTACAGATCAAACCACCACTTGTAATACCTCCGTGGATATTAGAGTATTGAAAATAAATATTACAAATGCTGATGCAAGTATTTGTAATAATACGACTCAAACATTATATATTGATAGTGCATTTTCAAAATATGCAAATTGGCAGACAAAAAAACCGGGTATAGAATTTTACAATATAAAAAAAGATTTAAATGGTAATTTGTATGCATTACCATCTTTAAATAATCAGAAAATTTTTAAAAGTATTGATAGAGGTGAAACCTGGAATCAGATGGCAGGTTTTCCAAGTTTAGGTGATAAAAATTTCATGGCATTGGGTGTTGACCAAAACAATGTGATTTACGCTTCAACGAATCATAATGGAATTTATAAATCTATTGACGAGGGCGTTACTTGGACACAATTGCAAGATTTTGGATTTGGCTGCGGTCCAATGGATATCTTATTTGGTAATAATTTTTCAATACTAACTGTAAAAGGTTCAAACCGTGGTATATGGTCTTCTACTGGAGATCTTTTTAGTTGGCAAAAAAAAGTTGGAGGTTTTGACCCTAATACTGTAACCCAAGATAAAAATGGAAACTTATATGCAGGTGGCAATAGTGTTAGCGGGAAGGAATTATATAAATCTTCAGATGCAGGTGTAACTTGGTCAAAAATTTCCAGTTTATATGGAGTTCAAATTATCAGAGCCGATAGTAATGGAAAAGTTTTTTTAACTGAAGGAGGGAATAATCCATTATTTGTAAGTAGCAATCAAGGGACAAGTTTTACACAAATAAATACTTTGAGTCTTCCTAATAGTGGAATTTCATATCCTGAAGATATATTGTTTACAAAAAATATTATGTTTATTACAAAAGGTCAAGTTTATTATTCAAAAAATGATGGAGCAAACTTTACAAAATTAGATAAAATAACTTTTCCAACAGCGGGAACTTTTAATTATGGTCCGGGGGGAGCTCCTAATGGTAACTATGGTGATTCAACAAACCGAATGGAAATGATTGGCAATAGATTATTTGTGGCAAGCTTAGATGGAATAAAATTTATTGACATTGATAACTTGAATACCACTGTAACA